>DASYDW010000063.1:300000-480816 GCA_036499395.1 Pirellulales bacterium | reverse complement strand
CGCACGCACTCCTGGCTCAACCGCGCACGGCGCTTGTTGATCCGCTGGGAAAAGAAAGCCGCGAATTATCTGGGCCTGCTCCATTTTCAATTCGCTATCGTCGCCTTGAGAGCCGCCAAGGTTCTCGGATAGGCTTTAAGTCGGCGGAAGGCAGTGATCGTGGCTGCCCAGATAAGAATAGTCACTGCTGACCACACGAGGCCGCGCACGGAGGCGGCAAGCGTAGAAGGCGCGCCCCGAAATACTACCGTCTTCTCAGACCCTAGCCCAACGCTTTGCAAAGTTGGAACAGTTGAAGCCAGCCCGCAGACGATTGCTAGGATCGACACGAGGGCTAGCAATTCCAACGACGAACAATTGAACCAACGGCAGGTCTGCTCGGATCGTGCGGGCATCGCGTAGTTGCAGACTAATTTCCTGAGGTCGGAGTAAACCAAATGATAGAATTCGGACATGGCCGGAAGTCGACGTTCCCTATGGCTGGATATTCTTTCCTTCGCCCTGTTTGCGCTCGGGGCGGCAAGCATTGGAGATTCCGTCTATATCGTATGGGACCTACGACAACCGCTTCCGCCAGGCGATGCTCATTGCTTCATGCCATTGCTGGCGGTTTCATTTCTTGCCACGCTCGGCGCTACCTTCTGGCTGGCATTTCTCTTTTCTCTATACCGTAACTAATCGAGACTGTCTTTCGGGGCGATCCCATGAGCCGATCGTGCATTCATTGGATCGGCGTTGGCGGCGATTGACCGGCTTCGGCGATTTGCTTCGCATTCTGCCGCAATTCCAGGCGACGGTAGCTCACTGCGGATCGAATGGCCTCGGCTAGACCGACCGTCGCGATGATCTTGAACAAGCCACCCTGGGCGATTGTTGTCGGGTCGACGATCGCCGAGATAGCGATGCCGCCGAGGAACAGAACCAGTGCCAGGAGAGTGGTCGGAACTGGGTAGCTGTTGATGGCCAGCCCTAGGGCAATGAAAACGATTCCCAAGGCAACAAAGCCACCATTGATCAGTTGGATCGAGCGTATGGACCTTTCTAACTTAGCGCTGTCGACGTCGTGGCCTTCGGCCTCGTGCTGTTCGATCACGGCTTCCACATCGTTGCGTAGTCTCGCCATACCAAAGCCGTTTATGGCGACGGTAAGGATGCCGATGACGAACATCAACGCCCGCGGCTCCTGCAACGACCGTCGATAGATCTTCTTCCCTATGCCAGTGGGTAATTGAGTCAACTCGTCCAGCGACGGGAGCGTGGGGTCGTTGCTCATCGCAAGGTCCTTAATTGGTCAGCAGGGGGAAAAGCCGCTTGTAACGATCACGGCTTGGTTGGCGGGGACGGTCCGAACGCAGGTTTGTCAGTTGTCTTTACTGCCGGCCGAGGCTTTACACCGTTGGCCTCGCTTAACACTTCGAAGGCGCGGACGAAAGCATACCTGGCATCGGTCGCCGCCAACTGCGAGTCGAATCGGCTGTCCTGAATGACGGCGTTGGCGTACTTCTCCATGAAATCGACGTGGGCTTGCAACTTCGCCCGGTAATCGTCCTTGGGAAGATTCTCTCGGCGAAGTGCCTCGCAATATTTCTCCGACCATACCGAGATGCCTGGGATGCCAGCGGGAATCGCGTGGCCCTTTTTATGTAACGCCCAAAGTTCGTCCAGGGCCTGCTTCGCAATTACTGAAGACGGTGGTCCCAGTTCCAGTCCGTGAGTCGCGTCGGCAGCAACGGCCGGCCTTTGATTCGACTGCACGTACAAACCGGCGCACAGCAAAGCGATGACCAAGCTTGTGCCAGCGGATGCGGTTAGATTTCGACGTCGCATGAGACACTCCCAAGTCGTGACGGGGGCTTACCGCAATCAACATGCACGCAGGGCGCGGCGAGTGAAAGCCAACAGCCCGAGGCCCAGGCCCAGCAGTGCGAAGGTCGATGGTTCGGGGGTAGGTATGACCACCAGCGAGGTCGGTGTCAGAAACGCGGGGCCGGCTCCGTGCGTGCTGTCCGAAAGTATGGTGCGATTGCCGGTCAGTGGATCAATCGAGAATATCGCATTCGCGCCCCAGGTGGCCAATAAGATGTTTCCATTCGATGCAATGCCGAGACCAACAGGTCCGGCGCCGGCCCAGATAGGCCCCGAACCGACGGTCGAACTCGAAAGCACCGTACGGTTACCTGTCACCGGATCGACGCGAAACACGGCGGCTAATCCTTGGTCCGAGACAATCAGATTGCCCGAACTATCGACCTTCGTGTCGGTAGGAAATACAAAATTCGGTCCCGTTCCTACGCCTGTTCCGGATAGTACGGTGCGATTACCCGTTGTCAGATCCACGGACAGTATTTGGCCTGCATAGTAGCTATCAACAAACGCGGTATTCCCCGAGATGACGGTCCCCGTTGCATATTGCAGTGCTGGTCCCGTTCCAACGGTCGGACTCGAGATTACCGAGCGATTTCCCGTGGTAGGGTCGACGTTGATCAGCGAGTTCTGATCAAGGGCCACTATCGAGCTTCCCTTGGGCACACCACCGATCACGTCCTGAAAAGCCGGGCCGCTGCCAACGCCCGAACCGGAAATGATTGTGCGATTGCCGGTCGCTCGGTCGACCTCGATGAGTCTGCTCAAGTCCGTTTGCGCGAAATTACGGTCTCCTACCAAGAAATTTCCATCGGGCAGAAGAGATACCCCGAAAGCGCCTGTAAAATTGGGCCCGGTTCCGTGCGTATTGTCCGAGAGGATCGTTCGATCGCCGGTGTTTGGGTCGACAACGACTAAACCCGAGTCTGTAACCGCATTGATTGCTCCAGCGACGACAATATCGCCAGGCTGAATCGTGACCGCCTGAACGACGGGCAACGGGCAACAAATGAATGCGAATACGCCGGCAATTAATCCGCTAGCTATTTTATTCATGTACTGGCCTGGTGTATGAGGACGGAATGGGACGATCGCGCAACAACAGCAGGAGATGCTGCGCGACGACGTTGGGGCAACGACAGCCGGAAAGAAGTGTGCAAAGAGTCAACTACCAATGACTCGGCACGATCGGCTTTTAGAGAACGCTCAGTAGCGCCGCCTGGCGAGATGAGTTTTCTAGAAGTAAAGATTACCGGCTTACAATACACCACCCGTTAGAGCTAAACAAGCAGAAACGTGGTTGTGGTGCATCCCGGGCCTTGGACCACCGGCGCCCCGCGTTCGACCGCGCAGTAAAATCTCCCACATGGCTTCGTCATCGCAGAAAACTCGCAAGATCATCGATCGGGCGCTCGTCGGCCTCGCGATTCTTGCCCTGGTATTTCCGTTCGTCGCGGTGCATTTCTTCGAAGGTCCGTTTGGCTTCTTTGTTCCGGCGGCGGCGTTTTTAATTCCCTTCTGCTATGGATGCATGTCAGCGATGATTCTCGGCCCTCGCGCTGGCCTGGCGGGCGTGATACTCGGCGCAGCCGGGACATGGTCGTACTTCCTATTCCGCTGAGAATCGCCGGGACCTATGAACGCTCGGGCGGGGACCGGAGTATGGAGGCATTTCGAACATGACCCCGACCCCTTCTGATAATCACCCGACGGTCATAATTGTCAGACGACACTCAGGGCCTTCGACCGAGCAAGCCATCAACTTCTTAACGGCGTGTGCCATGAACAAGCGTTTTACACCGGATGGGCGAACGAATCGCGAGCGAATGCTGGCCGGGGATCAGTACATCTGTGACGATCCACAATTGATCCGCGAAGGAAACCTCGCCGCGGACCTCTACGCCAAATACAACGCGACAGCGGCCGAGGACCAAGGTCAACGCGATCGCATCCTGCTCGAACTGCTGGGCAGCGTCGGCGCCGGCACCGTGATTCGACCACCGTTTTATTGTGACTACGGCTATAACATTTTCGTCGGCGCGCGATCGTTCGCCAATTGCGGGCTGGTGGCGCTCGACGTCGGCCGCATCACGATCGGCGACGATGTGCAGATTGGCCCACAAGTGCAACTACTGACGCCGACCCATCCGCTGGAAGCCGAACCGCGGCGGGCCAAGTGGGAAGGTTCACGACCGATCACGATCGGCAACAACGTGTGGCTCGGCGGCGGTGTGATCGTTTGCCCGGGCGTAACGATCGGTGAAAACACCGTGGTCGGCGCCGGCGCCGTGGTCGTGCACGATCTGCCGGCGAATGTGCTCGCCGTGGGCAACCCAGCCCGGGTCATTCGCGAATTACGATGAGACGTCGTTGCGTGGCGTTGGTATCTAGTGTTCGTCGGGATCGTAAATCTCGGCCTCTGGAAATAGACGAGAACAACGAGCTTTTAACGCGTCTTCATCTGACGAATTCCCGGCAGGAAAAATCAGACTCGGAATCGGTTCATCGCCGAGTACTCTCCGCCACCAAGGGATTGACGGAGGAACGTACCCGCCGCCCCAATGTCCTGCCGATTGGTAGGCGTGCGCGACGGTCATCACCCCTATGCCATTCTCTTTAAGCCACGACAATGCCGCATGGCGCTCGTATACCAACTTCACTTCGCGCGTGATCCACGCGGTGACCATAAGCGTTGCAAGCGCTGTTCCCACGCCAAACTGGAACCATCGTCGGCGGGTGGTTGGCGCAGTGTCGACCATAGCTATTCAGCCTAGCGACGATAGTCAGTGACTGTCAAAAAGTGTCCCACTGACTGCGTTAGACGCGATGCGTCAGCTTCGGGCACGCTCAGTTCAGTTGCATTGGCGCTACCTGGCTACCGTGAGCAAGTTCGTCCCAAGGTATCTCAGGAAATAGCGATTTGATTCTTGCCTCTTCGGACGGACTGCATTCTCGCGGAATGGCGATCCATGCGGCCGTCTCGTCCCCAAGCCATTGCCTGATGATGCCAATTGTCTCTGGCTCCGACGTGTTGAACATTTGATTGCAATCTGAAACCGTGTGAAACCGCCCTACGTTATTCTTAATCCAACGTGCCGCGGCCTGGCGCTCGCGAACGATGTTTAATTCGTATCCGAGAAACACAGCGACCGCTGTCACCACCACGAACACCGTCGCCAGCGAGAACCGAAACCGTCGTCGGATGGACTTAGGGGCTGGAAACATACTGATTAACTATCGACGTTCGATTAGTCGCCAAAAGGTCTCGGCGTGTTGGTCAGTTCGTGTTGGAACGGTTTGGAATGCCGGCAGTGATCCGTTTGGCCGTCTCGGCGGCGAGGCGGTCGTAGTCGGCTCGGTTCTCGTAGGTCGGATCGAATTCGATTTGCAGCCTCTTCAGTTCCGCCGCTAAGAGAGCGCCTTGGTCCGCATCAAGTGCTTCAATCTCGGCGTGAATGAGGCCTTGCGTCGCCAATCCGTACCACGAGTTGTATTTCAACCGTTCAAGTTCGCCGACGATATAGAACACGCCGTACGAAGCGAAGATCGTACAACCCCCAAGCAACAGCCTGAGCCACAGACGTGCCTGGAATTCAGAAAGCACCCAGACGATTGGGAGCAAGATGACAAGCACAACGGCGATGATCATCGCCTCCTCCTTCGAACAGCGTGGAGCAGCATCGGCCATAGGCATTCAGCCTAGCGCGCTGGTCAGTGCCTGTCAAAAACGGCCGATCGACCGCCGACAGGCAAGCAACGCGATGCCGCAGAGAGGGGCCAGGATGAGAGTTGAGGGCTCGGGGACCGCTGCCGAGTTACCGCTGCTGGGAGTCGCCAGCCAGTTCGATGAAGCGAGAGCGAGATCCTGCGCGTTGACGACGCCATCGCCGTTGGCATCGGCTTGAGGAATTGGCGCGAAGCCTGAACCCGTCTGTAGCCAGGTGCTCGACATGAGAGCAAGGTCTTCGCCGTTCACAATGCCGTCGGCGTTGACGTCACCGGGGATGACGGGGGTGAGGAGGACGCCATGACTTTGGCCGTTGAGCGTGCCCAGGCCGGCAATTTGGCCCTTGTCATTGATGGCAGTTCCCTGGGTCAACAACCAACCCGAATTCTCGGTAAGTACCGAATTCAGGTCGATCATGGCGTTGCCTTGGTAGAGGAAGGCATGTTCGTTGCCATAACCGATGGTGTCTGAAGTGCCGACGACTTGGCCCGGATTGTTGACGTCATATGCCTGCGTTAGATGGCCACCGAGATTGCCAAGACCATGTACCGAAGTACCGTCCCAGAGGACAGCATTGTCGAAATCGCTTTGACGCTTCGAGGAGACAACCCAGCCACTGTTGTTTATTCCGATGGCGGGAGGTTCACCGGGGAAGATCGGTAAAAAGTTAAGCGACGCACCATCGTAGAGATACGCTTGCCAGTCCCCATTGTTTGTCGCATATCCAGCTACCTGCCCGGTATCGTTCAACGCGAACCCATATCCAGACGAAGGGAGAATCGACGATATATCCTGTTGGCTCCCATCGCTTACGTTGTAGATAAACGGGCCATCGCCCGGGATATAGCGATTGGCAGTATTGCCGGTGCCAAGGATCTGCCCATTATTATTGATGGCAAAGGCACCCCCATTCCAAAGAGTTTGCGTCGTCGTTCCGTCGTAGAAGAATGCTTTGCCCAAACTTAAGTCAATGCCGACAACCTGCCCTTTGTCGTTAATGCCTAAACCCTCTCCTCCACTACCAGTTAGATAGTGTGGCGTGCCGTCGTACCAGATCGCCTGATCATTTGATGAGCCTGCAATCTCGCCGCTGGCATTAATTCCGTTAGGTTGGACGTCTGCCCCCAAGTCAGTCACGTAGTAGCCGGCAGCACGACCGACGCTTGGCAGGCTAGCGACGACTAGCCCGAGTAGAAGTGTGTTTACGATCGACTTTCGCATTCAGGTAGCCCCATTCCTGAAACATCGTTGGAAACAATTACTGGCAACGGTTGAAATTATCTGCTTCTCGCACGCTCTGCAAACATCGAGGTGCGTGCAGATGCCAGGCTGGCACGTAAATACACATCAATCTACGGAATAATATCCGGCTCAATCTGATAGCCGTCTGCCAGACTGTTGGTTGAGTTGTACAACTACATTTGGCCACACACTGCTATTCGCTGCCGAGGGCGCAACCGAGGCAGGCCCGTCTCGGCGTCGGCGCAGGGCGAGGGTAATTGCGTCGGCTAAGGCCATCGAAACGCGTGAGACGGCCGTATAGGCGATTTAAAACGGGGTGGTGGCGATCGGCATGGGGCCGAGTCGCATAATCGAAAGGTATGGATATCGAAATGCAAACGGAGCAACGGAAACGAACGTCGGCACTTCAAATGAACCCAGTCGCCAAAGCCAGCAACTACATCTGGCATGTGGACGACGTGCTACGCGATCCCGATATGAAGGAGCCTGGAGCTTGGGGACGCGTGTCGAGGCGAGAACAGAATCGCAATCGCAACCTGGACGACCAAATTGCAAACCTAGACATCGTTGCCACCGATCGTGATCGAATCGTTGGTAAGGCGTTTCGACACGTCGGCCCCGGATGGGACGTTAAGAATGAAGACTTCGCCAAAGCGATTCGATGGGCGAAGCGCAAGCCAGGACGCTTTTTGTTGGCCGAGGACGTGACGCGTTGGCTGCGCAGTCTCGTTTACCACTCAAACGCGAATCGAGATGCCACGCCAACGGGGTGGCAATTCGAGCAATTGTTAGCGAAAGCTGACGGAGTAATTCTGGCGACTGTGCTGCACCCCGATGCGCCACGCTCGGAAGTCGAATCGTTTCAGCGAAAGCGTGGCAGACTGATAAAGGGCCGCAAGGGTGGTAGGCCAAAGATCAAGAAGCCGGGCGACAAGAAGCGCTGGCGAGAGAAGAAACTGCCGCTTGTGCTGAAGTACCAACGGCAGGGCGGCTCAGTACGTGAAATCGCTGGCGCAACGGCAGTGCCGTTTAGCACCGTATCGCGATGGATTCGCCAGTACGCGTAGGGCGTACCATTTTTTGTCGCGAGCATCGCATTGCCGTGCGATTCGAGACGGCGATGTACGGCGTACTGGCGCCATTCAACGCTCGCCGGGTCGAAGGCTAAACCATTAGGGCAACGTCTATCGTTGGAGTCGCGATAACGCCAAGTCGAAGGAAGGCATCGCGGTCCTGCTCGAACACCAGATACGCTTCTTTGTTGGCCCGACGGAATTCGATCTGTTCGATCCCGTTTCCAAATTCTATCTCGGCATGTCAGCCGAAATTGGCGAATTGAATGCCGGTTTTCAGATTCGCGAGTCTGTCAAAAACCGTATTCACCGTCTCAAAAGGGGCATCCCTGCGGTGGGAAAGCTACCGTTCGGCCGCACTTACGACCGTAAGGCGCTTCGCTGGGGCATTCATCCGGCAAAGCAGAAAATGATGCGGGATGTGGCCAAGCGATATCTCGCTGACGAGTCCATGGAAAGCATTGCGGCCGAATACGGTGTTGACCAAGCGAACCTGCACTGGCTTCTCCTAAAACGCTGCGGGACAAATTGGAGCGTTCGATTCAAGAGCAAGCGATTCAATATCGACGAGACTATAGAGCTGACAGTGCCCGCACTGCTCGACGATGCCACGATAAAGGCCGTGCATCTCAAAAAGAATCAGAACAAGACTCGTACCTCCAAGGGGGGCACGGAGCACAAATACTTGCTCCGTGGAATGGTCTTTTGCGCCAAGTGCGGCTATTCGCTACAGGGCCAGCCCCGCACAGCACGCGGCACGTTCGTTTATCGCCACAGTAGCAATCAGAACGCCAAAAAGTGCGACGTGAGACCTCGCCCGTGGATTCGCGAGCACGCACTTGATGACGCCGTTATTCGCCAGCTCCTGGATTGGTACGGCAACCCGCCCGCCGTGAAAAAGGCGATCGAGGCTGCTCATCCTAATCTCAAACGACTCGATTGCCTAAACGACGATCTCGAGCAAAATCGCAAGAGCATCGCGAAGTTGAAAAAGGCGCTCACCAAACTCGAGAGCAAGGCGATCGACGAACTCATTTACAAAGGCACCATTTCTGAGGAGTCGCTGACGCAAAAGAAGGAGCCACTACAAAAGCGATTGACGGTCCTGAGAGCAAGGCGCAATCGGCTAGTGGCAGAAATCGAGGCCATGCCCACACCGCAAACGATTAAGACAGAGGCCGTTAGGGTGGCATCGGCGATGAAGAAACGCATTGGCAAGAAGAAGAATCCGAAGAGAAGCCGACGGCGAACAAGCGCACTCGCCACCGCGGCCATAGGGCTCGCCGATTCCTTTGAGCACCTTACCTGGGCTGATAAACGTGCGTTGCTCGAAGACGTTTTCAACGGCACGTTAGTCGATGGCAGGCCAATGGGCGTCTATGTCCTGCCAATTGATGGACAGGTCGATGGCAGATACAAGCAATGGCGTTTCGTCTTGCGTGGCAGCACTGGGCTGCCACGCATCGGCGCAAACGGCCGGACTTCGGGGGATACGGCCGATTTGCAGTGTGTGGCAGAATTGGCGAGTAGTTGAACATCGCTACCACGGCCATTAGTTCGCCGAGCCCTTCATCGTCCAGCCCGAGCTTTTTGACCGCGGCGGTGTGGGAGTTCACGCAGTACGCGCACCCATTGGTCGCCGAGACGGCCAGGGCGATCATTTCCTTGGTCAGTGGATCGAGTCGGCCGGGGGCCATCGTCACCTTCAGACGCGTCCAGATCTGCTCGAGTAGCGGTGGATGTGTGGCGAGTGTTTTCCACAGATTTGGCACGAAGTCGATCTTCTTCGTGGCCTTGATGTCGTCGTAGATCTCCCGCACGCGGCCTGTCGCGACGGCTTCCTCGACCATCACGACCGTTGCCGGTCCCGGTTTTTTCACTTCGCGGGCTGCCATCGTCATGCTCCTCGTGCCGAAATTGTTGAATGTGTTTTGTCGGTGGATTGTGTTTCCGGTGCTTCTCGATGCATCGGATGCGCGATGTGCATCATACCGAAACGAGAACGGGAAGAGCCGTGGGCGCGACGACGCCGAGCGAGGTTATTTCGCGGCCGGCACCAGTTCGACGCATACCAGCGATGAATCATCGCGCGCGAAGACGTGTCGGCCCGCGTAGGCGGGATGTGCCCAGGTGGGGCCGATGATCTTGGTGCGCGATTGTTCGTCGTAGCCTGCCGGTGTGAAACGAGCCAGCACCAGTTCCCCTTCGGCATTTAAGGAAATCACGCGGTTGCTGTCGCCGAGCCAGACCATCGTCGCCTGCGGATTGCGGCCGCGCGGTGTCAGGCGATTGCCGTCGTCCCAGAGCTTCTTGCCCGTCGCGAGTTCGAAGCAGGTTAGGCCCAGTTGTTTGTCGAGCGAATAGACGAATCCGTCGCGTTCGAGCGGTTGCGACATCAGGCCGCGCAGGTTCTTCGTGTCTTCCCAGGCGAGCGTTGCGTCTGTGGGCCCTGCGCCCAGGCGGATCGCCTTCGATCCTTCCCAATAGCCGCTGACGAACACCAGGTCGTCGCGCACGATCGGCGTGGCAATCGAGACGCCGTACGTCACTTTGTAGGGCACACGCCAATCGACGTGCCCGGTGTCCAAGGCGACGCCAACGATATTCTCGGGCGTCCAGCCGACCAGTTGCTGGCCATACGGGCGCCGCACGATGATCGGCGTTGCATAACCGGCGGGATCGTCGCACGCGCGCCACACTTCGCGACCTGACAGTCGATCGAAAGCCACGAACGACGCGCCGGGCACGCCCACGTGAACAATCACCAGGTTTTGCCAGATGACGGGCGACGCCGAGAGGCCCCAGTCAGGGATCTTGGCCTGCATTTCGCTGACGCAGTCGTGCGACCAGAGGAGATTGCCGTTCGTAGCGTCGAGACACATCACGTGGCCGAGCGCACCCAGCGTGTAAATCCGTCCGTCGTGGATCGTCGGCGCCGCGCGCGGTCCGTTGCCATAGTCGAGCTTGCCGTAGGTGACCGGGTATTCGTGCTTCCACAATTCGTGCCCGGTCGCGGCATCGAAGGCCAGCACGCGCTCGACCTCGGCAGGCTGTGTTTGCCGGTCCATCACGACGGCCCGGCCTTCGGCAACACTCACACCGGCATAACCGCCGCCGATCGTTTGCTGCCAGACGGTTTTCAATCCGTCTTCCGGCCATGTGTCTGGCAGCTTCGGCGATTGCCAGGTGCCATCGCCGCGCGGGCCGCGCCAGCGAGGCCAATCCTCAGCCAACACCGGCGCGGCGGCATGCAACGCGCACAGAATCGCCGCCAGCGCCGCGATCTGACCGCAGGATGTGAACCAGCCGCGCTCGCGCATTAGAAATACTCTGCAGAAGTGTTTCGAGAGGGCGGTCGCGATTCAACGATGCCGGACCAAGCCAATGCCGCCAGCGCGTGCAGCATGAGCCATCAGCTACACCAGCTCGGCGATCGGCCGCGACCCTTCGGGCAGGATCGGCACGGGGCGATCGGCCAGGTCCTTCACAAACGTGTGCGGGTCGAGCCCCAGGTTGTGATAGATCGTGGCGAGCACGTCCAGGTACGGGACGCGGCGCAGGGTGGCGTACGCGCCGATCTTGTCGGTCGCGCCGATGACTTGCCCGGTTCGCATGCCGCCGCCGAACATCAGCGCGAAATTCACCGGCGCCCAATGGTCGCGACCGGCATCCTTGTTGATCTTTGGCGTGCGGCCGAATTCACCCCACACAACCACCGTGACGTCGCGATCCAGCCCACGCGCGTAGATGTCCTCGACCAGGGCCGAGATTCCTTGATCGAACAGCGGCACCCGGTCTTTCAGTGCCGCGAAGTTATTTCCGTGCGTGTCCCAGAAGCCGTAGGCCACGGTCACGCAACGCGCGCCTGCCTCGACCAAACGGCGAGCCATCAGCAGTTGATCGTTCCACTCGGGCGCGCCGTCTCCTTGGTGCTGCGGCGAACCGCGACCGTAGCGATCGCGCACGGCCGGATCCTCTTTTTCGACGTCCATCGCGTTGACTAACTTGCTGCTGGTCAACACGTCGAACGCACGACGGTAAGCGGCATCGAGTCGTTCGACCCCTGCGTTATCGACCGAGCGGCGGAAGTCGTCGAAGCCGGCCAACAGGTTGCGCCGCGCCGTGAATTCATCGTTCGAGACGAACCGCAGCTTCATACTGGCCAGGTCTTCGCCGTCGGCTTTGGCGCCGCCGGCCGCGTTCCCCATCATGCCCGGTCCTGGGCTGTTGTCCGGTTTGTGCTGCATCGTGGGGAACAAATCCACGAACGGCGGCACCACCGGATCTACAGGGCCGGCCAGCCGCGCGATGACCGAACCGAAATTCGGCCGCCCCTCGCGCTGCGCCACGTTCATCGTATAGCCGGTCAGATTCTGATAGCTCGAATGCTCATCGCGCAGCCCGACGATTGAACGCACGAGTGACACGCGATCCATCACGGTGGCCATCTTCGGCAACAGCTCGCCCACCTGCAGGCCGGGCACCACGGTCGAGATGGGCTTGAACTCGCCGCGAATCTCGTCCGGAGCGTCCGGTTTCAAGTCGAACGTGTCTTGATGCGCCATCCCGCCCGACAGATAGACCATGATCACGGACTTGTGCGAGCGGCGTATGCCCTGCTGCTCTTCGGCCTTGAGCAGTGCGGGCAGGCTCAAGCCCCCCATCGCCAGTCCACCGACTTTCAAAAAATTGCGACGCGTGGCGCGATCGCAATAGCGGTGCTTTGGCCCGAGCAGGGTGAACATCCGGATCGTTCCTCGGTGCGGCTGTTCAGCGAAACAGCGGCAGGCTTTGGTGGCAGGCTCGGCCGATCGGTCCGCAAAAAAGGGCGCGGACCCCGGCGAGCGGTTCGGCGGGTCTTCTGCCCGTTAGTGTAACGGGCCGGCCAAGGGGAAGCAAAGTCGAGGGGACCGTAAGAACTGCAAGGCCCAGACATCCCGGTTCGTGTCTGGCTGCGATATCTACTTCTGCGGTTCGTCACGACTGACGACTAAAACCCTAACGGGCCGCTTTTCTTCGGAGAAGGTCAATCCTGTCTGAGCCGCAAAATTTGCCATTACCAATTGAGGGTTGCGGTCTTCGGCAATGGTGGCCTTCGTCCTCACATTCCGCTGATGAAGGTACCAGGTGAAGTCATTTGTCGGCGGCTCGGGCAGATCAGAAACGACCGGCATCGCGATCCATCGCCCCAGCCAATCCAACATTTCGGAAAAGTCGCCTGAGCCTCCGCCGGCACCGCTGTTGGGCACCGGATCTTTTGCAAAGATATGAATCGTGTCGGGTCGAGATTTCGTGTCACCCACAAGGCGCGCCCGTTTCTCGTCGAGCGGCTTGAACTTGTATTCCCCCTTGAGGACGAAAGCTTGGCGCTCTTGCTCTCGAAACGTTAGGCGGATCGGCAAATCGATGTCGCGCCGCAATATCTCTTCGAGTTGCTTGATGAGCCGAAAATCCTTCGTGCCAACTCGGACAATCCAATCCCCACCAATTTGCTTCCCTAAGATTTCGGCCGGCCCCTCGACCATCTGATCTTTGACGTCCGCGACGAAATCGAAGAGTCCGCGCAGGTCATGGCCGCCGAAATTCATGGAGTGTTGCCTGAGGCCGCCGTCGCGATCGCTCCAATAGAACATCATCGATGTTGGCGGGTCATTGATGGCTGCCGCCTGGTGAGGATGAACTTCACGATAATATTTCGCGCGAATCGGATCGAACGGTGGCGCAATTCGCTTTAGGTCTTCCCCCTCGGCCAGCGCGTAGCCGTGCTCTTCGGCCATTTGGATAAGAAGGGGCTTCTTGCTCTTGGGCTTACCGCGAAGGTTATCAGACTCGGCAGCGTCTTTTTCGTTTGGGGTGGGGTTAGCCGGCTCGACGGCGAATGTCGAATGCAGGATCAAAAGAACGATGACTGCGGGTGAGGCCAATCTCAGGACCCTAAGACGGTGCCTTTGCATGATGCGGGCCTCTGCGTGCTTGAGCGGATGATGTTGCCGGATCGAGCAGTATCAACTTAACGGAGATTTTGCCGAAAAACTCCTGCATACACGAAATCGCTCGCCCAATTATGCCCGTTGCTGCGGACGGGCGGGAACGGGCTACGGCTTGGCTCGCGGTCCGTTTCGATCTTGATGTACCGGCCCACGGTCCGGCCAACCCTTGCTTTTTGCCCCGACTTCGCCGTTGATATAGGGAACGCCTTTCTTCCGGAACACAGCTCGGGCTCGCTGCGTATGTCCACGGTCCGCTCCTCGCAAATCTCGGCGCTCGCGAAAAAGATCATCGCCAACGTCGAGAAAGTCATCATCGGCAAACGGCAAGAGGTCGTGCTGGCCCTGGTCAGCTACTTCTGCGAAGGGCATGTTCTGCTGGAAGACGTGCCGGGCGTAGCCAAGACGATGCTCGCGAGGGCGCTGGCCAAAAGCGTCGGCTGCAGTTTTAAGCGCGTGCAATGCACACCCGATTTGCTGCCGAGCGATATTACCGGCGCGTCGATCTTTAATCAGAAGGCGGCCGAGTTCGAATTTCGCGCGGGCCCCATCTTTTCGCAAATCGTGTTGGCCGACGAAATCAACCGCGCCACGCCACGGACGCAGGCCGCGCTGTTGGAAGCGATGGCTGAGCGGCAGGTCACGGTCGACGGTACGACGCACCGCCTGGCGGCGCCGTTCTTCGTGATTGCCACACAGAATCCGATCGATCATGAAGGGACGTTTCCCCTGCCCGAGGCGCAGCTTGACCGCTTTCTGGTGCGTCTCTCGCTCGGATATCCTGGCGCGGAAGAAGAAGTCAAGATGCTCGAGCGTCTGCAGCGCGGGCATCCGATCGACGACTTAAGTGCGGTCGCCACGGTCGACGAGGTGGTCGCTTGCCAGCAAGCGGTGCGCGAAGTTTATATCGACGAAAAGCTGCGCAATTACATTGTCGAGCTGGTCCGCGCCAGTCGCGAGCATGACGACGTCTTGCTCGGCGGCAGCCCGCGGGCCTCGATGGCATTGTTGCGCACGGCACAATCGTTATCCGCCGTGCGTGGGCATAATTTCGTACTGCCGGACGATGTGAAGCGCATGGCCCCGGCTGTGCTATCGCATCGCTTGATCTTGCGTCCGGAGAGCCGGTTGCGAAAGGTCACCGCGGCTACGGTCGTGGCGGAAATTCTAGACGATGTCGCCGTCCCCATGATTGGCAATGAAGGGGGCCGGTCGTGAGATGGTATCTGGCCGCCGCGTTTCTGATGCTGTGCGCTTTGGCCTTTCAAATGGGGCTGTTGGCATACGCGATGTACGTGCTGCTGGCGATTCTGATTTCGAGCCGGGTGCTGGCCCGAATTTGGATCGAAAGTCTCTCGGCCAGTCGCGAGTGCAATCGGCTGTCCGCCGAGATTGGCGAACGCGTGGCCGTGGCCGTCACGATCAAGAATAACGGCCGGCTGCCGATTCCGTGGGTCTTGATCGAAGACATCTTGCCACGCGCGGCGCTGGTGCAGCGCCCCCCGCGGCTGCGCGTGACGGGGCGGCGCATGTCGATCTCGATGATTCGTGGCCAGGGGCGCAAGACGGTGCTGTACCAGTTGGATTTTGCGATGCGCGGTTACTACCAGATCGGGCCGTGCCTGCTCGAGAGTGGCGACCTGTTCGGACTGCATCGGCGTTTTCGCGTCGCCAGCGACCCGCATTTCGTGATCGTTTATCCGAAGGTCATTCCGCTGATGGGCTTTGATATCGCCTCGCGCCGGCCGATCGGCGAGGTGCGCATGACGCACCGGCTGTTCGAAGACCCGACGCGCATCGCAGGCGTGCGGCTCTACCAGGCCGGCGACGCGTTGAACCGAGTGAATTGGCATGCCACGGCCCGCACAGGCGCCCTGCATAGCAAAGTTTATGAACCGTCGTGCATTGCGGGGGCGACGATCCTGCTGGACTTCAATCGCAGCTCGTTTCCCGCGCGCAACGAACCGGTGCGATCCGAGTTGGCGATCACCACCGCGGCATCGCTCGCGAATGCCGTCTATCAATTGGGCCAGCAAGTCGGCCTGATTACTAATGGGCGTGACGCGGTGGATCGGATCCGTCAAGAAGGCTGGGAACACGAATACCGCACGCGCTCGTCAGCCAGGCAAAGCGGTAGCATGACCGAAACCAGCGACCGTTTACGGCCCCTGGTGGTGCCGACCCGGCGCGGCCCTGAACAGTTCCGCAGCATCCTCGAAACGTTGGCGCGCGTGGAAATGACCGATGGGCTCTCGTTCGCACAATTGGTCGCCGAGTCCACGGCGCGGTTGCCGGCCGACTCTTCGGTCGTGGCGGTGCTGGGCGAAGTCTCGCCCGACGTGGCCTGGACGCTCGGCAATTTGCGCCGCCGCGGATACGCGGTCACGGCAGTGCTGGTGATGTTTGACGAGTACGAATCGAGCGAACACCTGGGCCGGCTAATCGCGGAGAATCTCGACGCCCGACTGGTCACGAGCGAAGAATCTTTGTCCGTGTTGTGTCAGCAACAATTGGCCCGCTAAAGCTTCGAGACCCACGGAATGTCCGATTCGCGACCACAGCCGACGTTGATCGATTACGTGGCAATCGCGATCAGCCCGGCGCTGATCATCTTGCTCGTCGGCAGCCTGGCCTTCTTTTTACTGATGGTGTTTTACGCCGGCGCGTACGAAGGGCGCCTGTTCTGGACGACCGGTTGCTTTGTCTTCGCGGCCGTGCTGATCAGCCGCGTCTCGATTGTCGAAGGGGCCGAACGCGCCAGCCTATTCGGTATCGCCTTGGGCGCGGTCGCGGCGCTGGCCATGATGCGCTTCACGAATCATCCGTGGTGGGCGTGGCTTGTGTTGGGGATCATCTGGTGGTGCGCGAGTCATCTGGTCTGGAATTGCACACTGGTCGATGACGAGGACGACGCATCAGGCGAAGGACTGCTCGAGGCCGCGGGCTTCGATGCGGCTCTCTCGACCGCCGAGGCAGCGCCACCGAAGCCAAGCCCGCGACTATCGTCGGCCGCGCGCCGTACCAAGCAAGAAGAAGCGAAGCGTGAAGAAGCGTCGGCCTCGGCCACTACCAAGACAAACGCGGCTGCGCCACAACCGTGGATCAAGCGAGCTTACGCCTGGTGGCAACGGAGCGCCAGCCGGAAGGCGCCGCCTGGATTGACGCTGATCTACTTTTCGCTCGCCGCGCTCCCTCTTTTCGGCCTCGGCCAGCACTTCGTGCCGAGCGACGAAAGGCTGTACGCCTTTCAATGCCTGTTGATTTACGTCGCGAGCGCGCTTGGGCTATTGATCACGACCAGCTTCCTGGGGCTGCGACGCTATTTGCGGCAGCGACGATTGGAAATGCCGCTGGAAATGGCTGGCACCTGGTTGGGCATGGGGGCCGTGCTGGCCGGCGTGGTGATTCTTCTGGCCATGCTCATTCCACGCCCGCAACCGGAATATGCGATCTCGTCAGTGACGGGCATGCTCAGTTCTCCACCGCGCGACGCTTCTTCGTACGCTCCGCTGCACAACAGCCCCGGCCAGGGCGAATCAAACTCATCGGCAGCGCCGAACGACCAAACAGCACCGACGGATCCAACAGCGCCCGAGAATCAAACAACGCCGAACGGCAGCTTATCCTCGGCCAGCGCACCGAAAGGTTCGCAGCAGTCATCGGAAACTGATCCTGCGGCACAATCAGCGCAGTCGCCCAAGGGCGAGCAGACGCCTGCCGGGCAACAAAACTCGGGCGGGCAGTCGCAACAGGCGCAACAGGGCGAGCCATCTCAACAGAGTGAGCAAACGCAGCAGGGCGAAAGATCGCAATCCGGCTCGGAAGGAGAGCAAGGGCAGGGATCCCCTTCGCAGCAGGGCGATTCTCAGTCGAAAGGTGGCGGCCCGAGCGAAAAGCAACAAACGAGCGCTCAGGGCCAGCAACAGTCGTCCCCGTCGTCACAGGACCAGCAGAATCAGCAACAGCAGCCGCGCTCGCAAGGCGATCGGCAAGCCAACCAAGCAAAAGGCACGCAACAGCAGCAACAGGCCGATCAACAACAATCCCGCCAACAATCGGACGACCAGCAGCAAGAAGGCCAGCAGCAGGATCAGCAGCCTGGTACTGAGAAAAAGCAGTCCGACCAACAGGTCTCGCAAAACCAAGAACAGGACTCGTCATCCAGCAGAGAGAGCGGGGAAAAGCAGTCCGAGCAACAATCGTCGCAAGACGATAGTAAATCCCGCGACGCGATGACTTCGAAGATGGCCCAGGATCTTGCCAAGCATCATCAGCAGTCGCCGACGCTGCGACCGCCACCGCTCGGCACAATGGCCGGCCTGCTGTGGCTGCTGAAAATGCTGGTCTACGCGGTCATCGGCCTAGCGCTCGTTTATGGCGTGATCCGTTATTGGGCCAACGTAATGGCCTTCTTGATTGCTGCTTGGAAAGAGTTGACGGCTCTTTGGAGCAGTATCTTTGGCCGCCGTGCTCAAACCACCGCCGAAGATGTCGATGCATCGGCGCCGCGCAAGGTAACCCGCCCGTTCTCGACGTTTGCCGATCCTTTTGCCAGCGGGGCCGCGGCCCGGCATCCGCCGCATGCAATCGTGCAATACAGCTTCGAAGCGCTCGAAGCCTGGGCGGCCGACCATGATGCGGCGCGGCTGGCGGAAGAGACGCCGCTGGAGTTCACAGCACGGCTGGCGTCGGCCCATCCGCCCTTGGCCGAAGGAGTTCAAGAGTTGGCCAGCCTGTATGCACGGGTCGCTTATGCGCGGCAATCGCTGGCAGGAGAGAAACTCGACGGCGTCAAACGATTGTGGATCGTGCTGCGAAATACAGCGGCGCGGACCGTTACCGCCTGACGCAGCACAGCCTACCACGCAAGATCAAGAAGTCTGCGCCGCATAGCGCTCGGCGTATTCGATGATCCACAAATCGATCGTATGCCGATAGTTGGCCAGGTCGACTTCCCAAATCCGTTGGTAGTGCGTGCGGTTGAAGATTTCCTTGTTGGAGATCGTCCCCTTGGCCGTTAACTCGACGACGTGCGACGAGGAGTAGGGGCGAATCGCGACTTCCAACCGGCTGAACGAATTGCCGCCGCGCCGCACGTCATCGCGGCTGATCCCGGCACCCCAGCCCCGTTCGCCGGATAGCGACTCGTAACGAAAGCCCAGAAAATGGTCGGGCAACCGGCGCACGGCCTGCTCGATGTGCTCGGACAGCTCGAGGCGATATTGCGAGTGCAGCCGGCGTAGCTCGTCCTCGCTGACCGCCTCGCGCGCCGCGCTATTGGCCTTGGCCGCGTGCTGACGCTCACCGCGAGATATGGCCTCTTTCAATCGCTCGTCGAAATCCATGCGGCCGAATCATCCCCGAAACTGATTTTGCGTTTGTCGTCGCTGCGCCAGGAAAATTAGTTCTGCGTCGATTCCGGCGAAGGTTCGTCATCCTGCCGCTTCATCTCGATGAACTGCTTCAAATCGCCAAACGTGCGCATCGGGGCGCGACCATCGGCCATGTCTTTCGTCAACGGAACCACGGGGCGCGGCTTCGGCTTGGGACGCGGCGGCGTATGCGGCTTCTGCTGCCGGTCCGAGCCACGATCCGGGCGCGCCGAACGTTGACCACCGGGACGTCCGCCACCGCCACTGCGCTGCTGTTGCTGACCGCCGGATCGCTGGGCCGGTGCGCCGGCGGCGGCACCCTCGGGCCGGCGCCGCTCGGGACGCGGTGCGCGGCGCTCTTCGACGCGCCGCGAGGCCGGATCGATCAGCGTCAGCGATACGCGGCGACGCTCTTTATCGACCGCCATGACCCACACGGTGACGATGTCACCGACGCTGACGCAATCATGCGGATCCTGGATGAACTTCGCCGCCAATTGGCTGACGTGTACCAGGCCGGTATCCTTCAGCCCGATGTCGACGAACGCGCCGAAATCAACGACGTTCAGCACCGTTCCCATCAGCTCCATGCCGGGAGCGAGGTCGTCCAGCTTCAAAATGCCTTTTTTGAAAATCGGCTTGGGCAACGATTCGCGCGGGTCGCGACCGGGTCTGGTCAATTGGCCGACCATGTCCGCTAGCGTCAGCGCGCCGACGTGGACGCTTTTCGCCAGCTCGGCGAAATTCGCGCCGGCAAATCGTTCGGCTAACTCCGCGTCTTTCGTTTTGTCAGCGAGGTCGGCAGGCTGATAGCCGAGCTTCTCGAGCAGTTGGCTGGCCGCGGGATAGCTTTCGGGATGAATCCACGTCGCATCGAGAGAATTGTCACCGCCGGTAATCTTCAAGAAGCCGGCCGCCTGTACGAAGGCCGCTTCGCCGAACCCCAATACCGAGCGAAGCTGTGCCCGGCTCGTAAAGGGCCCGTTCGTCACGCGATACGTCACTAATCGCTGGGCCGTCAACTGATTCAGTCCCGAAACGTATCGCAACAGCGCCGAGCTGGCCGTATTCAAGTCAACGCCGACGAAATTGACGCACGACTCGACCACGCCGTCCAGCGAATCGCGCAGGTGCTTCACCTTGACGTCGTGTTGATACATCCCGACGCCGATATTGGCCGGATCGATTTTCACCAGTTCCGACAGCGGGTCCTGCAGCCGGCGGCCGATACTGATCGCGCCGCGCAGCGTCGCGTCGTATGACGGAAATTCCTCGCGCCCGATCTGGCTCGTGGAATAGACGCTGGCCCCCGCCTCGTTGACGATGGCGTACGAGATATTTTCCGCGGCCAGTTCGCCGGCCAAAAGTTCGCTGACCCATTGCTCGGTCTCGCGACAGCCGGTGCCGTTGCCGATGGCGATGGCCGTCAAGTGATGCTCGCGCGCGATCGCGACGACTCGGTTCTTGGCCTCGGTGCGGCGCTCTTCGCTGCCCACCAGGTGAACGACACCGTGGTCCAGCAGGTTGCCGAACTCGTCGAGCGCCGCCAGCTTGCAACCGCTTTTGAAGCCTGGGTCGAGCGCCAACACGCGACATTCACGAATCGGCGGCTGTAACAGCAGCTTCCGCAAGTTGCGAGCGAACACCTCGACGGCGTGTGTTTCGGCTCGATCGGTCAGCTCGCGCCGCACCTCGCGCTCCAGGCTGGGCAGGATCAATCGTGCCAGTGCGTCGCGGGCGACGCCGCGCAAGAAATCGGCATGCGGCGTGGCTGTGTCGAGAACTAACTCGTCCAGGACGCGATGCATCGCCTCGATATCAACATCGACTTTAATGCGCAGGAATTTTGCGCGCTCGCCCCGGTTTAACGCCAACACCCGATGCGGCGGAATTTTCGATAGCGCTTCGCTGTAGTCGAAGAAATCGCGAAACGCGTGACCGTCACGATTTCCTTTATTCTTCTTGTTTTTCGCCGCGGCCGGTGTCGGGGTCTCGGGCTTTGCCGCGTCGGCCGTCGGCTCGGTCACGGCCGGGGCAGGTGGCGCTTCCTTCGACTCCGGTTCGACGCTGCTGCTGACAAGCCGGCCCGTCTCTTCGAGAATCGTTCGCAGCCGTCCGCGCAGGTCCGCGCGCTCGCTGATCATCTCGGCCAGAATGTGTCCCACGCCCAACAGCACATCGCCGATATTCTGCAACTGACGATCGGGGTTTACGAAGTCGGCCGCGCGGGCGTCGAGATTTTGGCACGCTGGATCATTGGCGAGGATCTCATTCGCGAGCGGCTCCAGCCCCCGGCCGCGCGCCGCAGTGGCCAGCGTTTGCTTCTTGGGCTTGTACGGAAGATATAAATCTTCCAAACGCTTCATCGTGTCGGCCGCTTCAACCAGCGCGGTTAACTCGGGCGTGGTTTTTCCCTGCGATTCGATCGAACGCAAGATCGTTTGTTTGCGGTCGGCCAATTGCCGCAGCTTGACGACGCGCTCCTGAATCGCGCGAACTTGCTCCTCATCCATCCCGCCCGTCTGATCTTTTCGATAGCGGGTGATGAACGGGATTGTGTTGCCACTGTCGAGCAAATCGACGACGGCGGCAACGCTATCAATGCGGAGCTTGAGAGTCTCGGCGACTTGGCCGATATCGAGATCGATCGTAGAGATCATGAGCTGTGCGTGTCCCTCGCGTTGGCATGAACTGCAACGCAAGGCTCCTGCGGATAAGACCTTACTCGTTTCGCAATCTAGGAACGGCTGCGATCGGTGTCAAGCCGCGCAGCCTTTACAAATTCGCCTAACCTGCCTGCCCGCCGCCGCTACACAGCGCACTCGCTGCATTCTCATCGTCGGTCTAACGACCGTCGCCAGCAGGTTGCTGGGAAAAAAACGAATTTTCCGCCAAATAGAGCAAACCCACAGAACACTCGTGGCCGATACTCATCAACGTTCCAGGGTGGGCGCAAACCAGCGCGTGTGGGTATTCCACGCGCTCGACGTCGGGCGATAGCGGTGCCTCTCGACGCTCGTCCCCAGGATCCGCGACGTAAGGAAGCGTCTTCATGCCACGTAGCCAATTGCGCGTCTATTTCGGCCCTGATTCCTCGACCGCCACGGCTCAGAGGTCTCAGGAACACTCGATCCAAGTCCGGTTGGGCGAAATCTTTCCGCTGCTGGCGGACGCCGTTCGCAGCGAGCGCACCTGGCTGCGAGATTTCGAGGATGACGAGATAACGATCTCGACCGACCTTTACGAAGTCATCCTGGCTTACCAGCATTGCCGTCGTCCGAGCGCCTAATCGCCGTCGACGCAGCAATCACGACTCACCACCGAGCGCCTCCGGCGTTCGGTTTTTTATTGCGCCCACGCTCAGTCGCAACTTTAGGCAATTTGCACGCCCCGCACCGCCGCTTCGACATCGGCAAAGCATGCGACCACGGAATCCAGCCGCGTCGTTCGCAGTACTTCGGCGCACAGCGGCTGCACACCGCACAGCACTAGTTTCCCCTCGCGAGCTTTGACCCGCTTCCACGCGCGAAAGATCACCTCGATGAATGCCGAGCCCAGGTAGGCTGTCTTCGACAAATCCAGTACCACGAGCGCCGGCTCGACGGTTTCCGCGTGCTCGAGCAGCATGCTCTGCGCCGCGTCGAATTTGGCCTGATCGAGCGCCTCGTAAGCGGTATCCAGCGCGATCACCGATACGTTTTGGTGGCGCGCGATATCCATGAGGCAACGAAATCACTGGAAGATTCCGTGTTACTGCTCGGCCGAGACTTCGGCCTTCGAGCTTTGCACGGCCCCCTGATCGACTGAGTCTATGCCGCCCCCGAGCGAGCCACAAGTAGCACCGCCGCGCCGTGCAGGCGAACGGCAAAGTCGAGCATCTGCGCGGCGTCTTCTGAAGCTGGCCTCTTCGAGGACGGGACCTCACACAGTGTCGCTCCGGGGGTCGCAGACCCCCGGCTACAGTCAGTGCAGATCTGCTGGTGCGCCGCGGCGCTCGGGGACGGGCGGTGGCCGATCGGCTACGCGCCGCGCATCGGCGGTGTGTATAATCAGAGGTGTAATCGCCGGAAGGTGCGCAGGCGTTCAACGATGGCTGCCGCCCGCCCCCCGCCGCATCCGCAGGTTCTGTCGCAGCCACGTCCCGAAGCAGGCATTGTCTTGAGCGATACGGCACCGCAGCGCGAACCTCCCGCGCTCGATACTGTGGGGGGCATCACGGATACTTGGAACGCCGATCGGGCCAGCGACTTGATCGCCATGATCAAGGAGTCGGCCGACAAGCTCGCTGCGGATCGCACGAGCCGTGGCGATTTGAAGATCCTCAGCCGCGCCTTGCGCGAGCTGCGCTGGGCCTTCAAGGTTTTTTCTCCCTACCGCTCGCGCCGCAAGGTTACAGTCTTCGGCTCGGCGCGTACCCGTCCCCACGAAGCCACGTTCCAGCAGGCGGTCGACTTCGGCCGCGAAATGGCCGCCCGCAGTTGGCTGGTCGTCACCGGTGCCGCCAGCGGCATCATGGAGGCTGGGCATCAGGGCGCGGGGCGCGAAAACTCGATGGGGCTGAACATCATGCTCCCCTTCGAGCAATACTCGAATCCCGTCATTGCCGGCGATCCGAAGCTCGTTTATATGAAGTATTTCTTCACGCGCAAGTTGATGTTCGTGAAAGAGTGCGACGCCGTCTGCCTGCTGCCAGGTGGATTCGGCACGCTCGACGAGGGATTCGAAGTCCTCACGTTGCTGCAAACCGGCAAGCGCGACATCGTCCCCGTCGTCTTCCTGGACGAGAAGGGGGGCAACTTCTGGTCCGACTTCGACGAGTACATCAAGCGCCGCCTGCTGGGGCACGGCATGATTTCGCCCGAGGACCTGTCGTTGTACATGATGACCGACAGCGTCGACGCCGCCGTCCGCGAAATCGACCAGTTCTACCGCGTCTATCACAGCATGCGGTACGTGAAAAACAAGCTCGTGGTGCGTCTGAGCCAGACCCCCACGGCTGAACTGTTGGACAATATCAACGCCGAGTTCAGCGATATCCTGGTCGATGGGCAATTCACCGTTGGCGCTGCCCTGCCGGATGAAAAGGACGAACCACAGCTATCTCCCCTCCCGCGACTGATCTTCCGCTTTAATCGGCGCAGCTTGGGCCGCTTGCGACAACTGATCGACGCCCTGAACCGGGGCGCGGTCACAAAACGATCGTAGCGCCAGGCGTACGAACCAGTTGTGGGGCCGGTGTATCTTAGCGCCGCGCTCTCTGCGGAGGCCTTCCCGGCTCCCTTGCAGCCGCCTCGGCATCCCACGATCCCCCCGCCAGGCCTTCCTCCCACGCATCAACACATAAACGCGCTTTCAAAAATCATTGCAATCATCCGGGGGGAATGCGATAATCCGGGCTCCCGCTAGTTACCTGCCCGCACCCCGCCTCGATTAAAAGCTCACGGGAGGAGCCATATGACTCCAGCGACCGTGTTTTCCCGCGCTGTAGTGTTTTTCTGTGTCGGCGTTTTCGCCTTCGGATGGTCCGTCCCGTCGGCATGTGGTGAAGAAATCGCCACGGCCACTCCCGCGAAGCCGGCCGCTACGCCGATTCCCGCGGCGGACCTGGGCGCCGCGACTGAGCTATCGTTCTCGACCGGCAATAATCTATTGTTGCGCGGACGGGATGCGCAGCGCCAACTCGCTATCACGGCCAAGTACGCCGGCGGCGGAACCCGCGACGTCACGCGGCAGATCACGTACCAGTCCAATCCGGCCGGCATTGTCAGTGTCGACAGCACCGGACTGGCCACTCCCTTGGCCGATGGTCAAGCAAAGATCACGGCCGTCGGGCCCAATGGACTGCAATCGACGGCCGACGTGACGGTCGATCATTTTGTCGACGATCCGCAAATCAATTTTCCGAATCAGGTCGTGCCGATATTTACCAAGCTCGGCTGCAATAGTGGCGGCTGCCACGGTAAGGCCAGCGGTCAGAATGGCTTCAAGCTGTCGCTGCTCGGTTTCGAGCCAGGTGAAGATTACGAGCACCTGGTGATGGAGGCTCGCGGCCGGCGTCTCTTTCCGGCCGCGCCCGATCGTAGCCTGCTGTTGACCAAGCCGATCAATGCGATTCCGCACGGCGGTGGTCAGCGTCTGGACCGCGACTCGCTCGAGTACCGGCTGCTTAAGCGGTGGATCTCGCAAGGCATGCCCTACGGGAAGGACACCGACCCGAAGGTGGCCAGCATCGAGGTACTGCCCAGTCACGCCGTGCTATCGCGTCAGGGTGAGCAACAGATCGCGGTCGTAGCGCATTACACCGACGGCACGGTCGAGGATGTAACACGCCTCGCACAGTTCGACCCGAACGACACGGAAATGGCCGAGGTTTCGCCGCTGGGTTTGGTGAAGACCCTCGACCTGACGGGCGACGTAGCCGTGATGGCCCGCTATCAGGGGCACGTTGGTGTATTTCGCGCGAACGTTCCATTGGGGGCCAGCGTCGACAGTCTGCCTCCTTCGAAGAACTTCGTCGACGATGCCGTCTTCGCCAAGCTGAAAACTCTGGGCGTACCGCCGTCGCCGGTTTGCGATGACGCCACGTTCCTGCGTCGCGTTTCGGTCGATATTGCCGGCCGGCTGCCGACGTTGGAAGAGTCCCGCGCCTTTCTGGCTGACCAGGATCCGGCCAAACGCGATCGGGCGATCGACCGTTTGCTCGATAGCGCGGAATATGCTGACTACTTCGCTAATAAATGGACCGCGGTGCTGCGAAACCGCCGGCAAAATCCCAATTACATGCGTGGCACGTACGCGTTCCACGATTGGATTCGCGAGAGCCTGTACATCAACAAGCCGTACGACCAGTTCGTGCGCGACATTCTGACCGCGTCGGGCGATGTCGGCGAAAATCCGCCGGTTGCCTGGTATCGCGAAGTGAAAGATGCGAATCAGCAGGTCGAGGACAGCGCCCAGTTGTTCCTTGGCTTGCGAATTCAATGTGCCCGCTGCCACCATCATCCGTTCGAGGCCTGGAGCCAACGCGACTACTACGGTTTCTCGGCCTTCTTCTCGCAAGTAGCGCGCAAGCCGGGGGACCTGCCCGAAGAGCTGCGCGTTTACAGCAAGCGCGGCTTGGCTCGCGCGACAAATCCCAAGACGAACGAAAGCCTGGCGCCCACGGGCCTGGGGGCGAAGCCGAGCGACATCTCGGCCGAGCGTGACCCGCGCGAGGCGCTGGTGGATTGGATGGCTGACCCGCAAAACCCGTTCTTCGCCAAGTCGCTGGTCAATCGCTACTGGAAGCACTTCTTCAGCCGCGGCATCGTCGACCCCGAGGATGACATGCGGGTCACGAACCCGGCGTCGAACCCGGCGCTGCTCGACGCGCTGGCCAGCCATTTCATCAGTTCGCATTTCGACCTGAAGGATCTGGTTCGCACGATCTGCCGGTCGAATGTTTACCAGCTCAGCGCTCTGCCGAACGATTACAACCTGAACGACAAGCAGAATTTCTCGCGCTACTATCCGAAGCGTCTGACGGCCGAAGTGCTGCTGGATGCCTTGGACGGTGTGACCGCGGCGCCGAGTAGTTTCTCGGGCCTGCCGGCCGGCACCCGTGCGGTGCAGATTCCGGATACGGGCGTGAACTCGTACTTCCTCACCGTCTTCGGCAAGCCCGAGGCGGCCAGCGCCTGCGAATGCGAGCGCTCGCAAGAGGCGAACCTGGCGCAAAGCCTGCATCTGCTCAACTCGGCCGAAGTGCAGGGCAAACTGGCCAATGGCACCGGCCGGGCGGCACGGCTGGCGGCCGACGCCGGGCGCAGCGACGAAGAGAAAGTGCGCGAGCTGTATCTGTGCGTTTACGCACGCGAGCCCGCTTCGGACGAACTGGCCATCGCCACGGGGCACGTCGCCAAGAATCAGAACAAGCAGCAAGCCTATGAGGACATCCTGTGGGCTTTGGTTAATACCAAGGAATTCCTGTTCAACCACTAGAACCGCACGGCGCTTGCCCGGCCGGCGGTTCGCTGGAACTTGACCGGTCGGACGCTGCGGATCGCCGTGCAACCTTGGCTCGGCAGTGGATTTCTGGCCACTCGTGGGTCAGACTGTAAGGGTCGCGGCGGCCCCGGCCGTGCATCGCGACGCATGCTCGTCCTCAGACGAGTGTTGATTGGCAATGGCGGCATCCGTCGCTCCTCGCGGCGGATGCTGATAGCGCGGACCTGCCGAACGTGCCCGAGCAGATTGAAAGCCCGGCGCGTGACGGTTTCGTCCCGATGAATAGTCCCTCCAAGATACCTGCCCGAAAAATACAGGCCTGCCTCGAAGCCGAGGCCGGTCTGCTGACCAGCCTCCGGCGAGGACTCCACGATGGAGAATGTTCGAACCCGTGTTTCATTTCACAGGCGCACGCGCGCCTCGGTGCGAGTGCTTCGCTGCGTGCTCTTTGCCGCCTGGACGACGGTCGTCGCTGCACCGATTTTTGCGCAGCTCCCCGCGGCACAACTGCATGCCCTCTCGCCGGCGGGCGGTCGGCAAGGCACGATCGTCGACGTGAAGCTCGCGGCCGGCGTCGATATCGAGGGGGCCGATCGGCTGGTTTTCTCGCACCCCCATATCACGGCTGTGCAAAAGTCCAGGCCCGCGGGCCTTTTCGAAAAGGGGCAGCAACCGATCCCCAATGAGTTTACGGTCGCCATTCATCCGGATGTCCCGCCGGGCGTGTACGAAGCGCGCTTCGCGGGGCGCTTTGGCGTTTCGAATCCGCGCGCTTTCGTCGTAGGCAGCCTGCCCGAGCAGAGCGAACCGGCGGATAACCATACGGTCGACAAGGCCGCGGCGATCCCGTTGAACACGATCATCAATGGCACGGCCGACGCCACGGCCAATGACTTTTTCAAGATCGCGCTTAAGAAGGACGAGCAGGTCATCATTGACGTCTGGGCCGAGCGCATCGATTCGCGGATGGACGCGACGCTGGCGATTTACGACGCGACGGGCCGCGAGTTGGCCACGGATCGCGACACCAATCGGCGCGATCCATTGCTGGCCTTCACGGCGCCGGCCGATGGCGAGTATGTCATCAAGCTCTTCGATTTTTTGTATCGCGGCGGCAATGATCACTTTTACCGCTTACTCGTTTCGACCGGGCCGTATGTCGATTTCGTCTTTCCGCCTGTAGCCGTGCCCGGCACGAAAGCCTCGTTCACCTTGTACGGCAGTCATCTGCCCGGTGGTGAGAAGGTTGCGGGGCTGACGTCGCGCGGCCGGCCGCTCGAGAAGCTCACCGTGGAAATCGAGGCTCCGACGGGCTCCGCCACCGAAGAACTGGCCATCAGCAGCCTGGCCCGAGCGCAGGACGTGAACCTGGACGGTTTCGAATATCGTTTGACGACGCCCACCGGCAGCTCGAATCCGCTTCTGATCGGCTTTACCTCGGCCGCGGTCGTGGCCGAGCAGGAGCCGAACAACGATCCCGACAAGCCGCAAGCAGTGACCGCGCCTTGCACTTACGTTGGTCAGTTCACGCCGCGCGGTGATTACGACTGGATCTCGTTCGACGCCAAGAAAGGGGAGGCGTATTGGATCGAGGCGATCTCGCAGCGGCTGGGCTTGCCGACCGATCCTTACCTGCTCATTCAACGCGTCACGCGCAACGACAAAGGCGAGGTCCAGGCCACTGACGTGCAAGAGCTCGACGACACAGCCAAGGGCATCGGCATCGCCACGTTCAAGCCCGACAGCGACGATCCGGCCTATCGCTTCACGGCTCCCGAGGATGGTACGTATCGCATTCTGATTCGGGATTTGTACGCCGGATCGCGCGGCGACCCGCGGCTGGTGTACGCCTTGGCGATTCGCAAAGCCGCGCCCGACTATCGATTGGTCGCTGTGCCTGCCTACCATGCGAACCTCACGGCTCCGGCCGAATCTCAGCCGGGCAACCCGCTGCTACGGCGTGGCGGAACGGAAATGATCAACGTCGTTGCCCTGCGCCGCGATGGCTTCGACGGTGAAATTCCGCTCGCGGTCGAAGGCCTGCCGGCGGGCGTTACGGTCAGTAAATCGCTCATTCCGGCCGGCCAGAATACGACGACCTTGGTGCTGCGAGCCAGCGACGAACAAGCCGCCTGGACGGGCGCGATTCATGTTGTCGGCAAGGCGCAAATCGAGGGCAAAGAAGTGCCCCGTGTCGCACGCCCGGCGTCGACCCAATGGTCGGTCGCGGCAACGCAATCGCCCGACTCGCGCGTGGCACGCGATCTGTGGCTATCGGTGATCGATCGCGACACGGCCCCCGTGCTGGTCGAGTTGGGCGAGGACAAGACATGGGAAATGTCGCGCGCCGGCAAGCTGGAAATTCCCGTCAAGGTCACGCGCCGCGGGGACATGAAGCAGCCGGTCACGTTGACCGCGATCGCGCTGCCGGCGAACGTGAAAGCGGCGCCGATCACCATCGCTCCCGAAGCGAGCGACGGTAAGCTCGTGCTCGAGATCGCCGACAAGGCCCGGCCCGGCCTTTACGACCTGCGATTGCAGGTCGGTGCCAGCGTTCCTTACCGGCGCGATCCTCAAAGCGCCGAAGCCGCGGCGACAATGCAAAAAGAGATTGACCGGCTGGCCGGCGAGATCACAGCCGCATCGCAAGCCGCGGAACAAGCGCGTCAGGCCGCCGAGAAGTCAGCAACCGATTCCGCTGCCGCAGCGAAACAGACCATCGAACTGGCCCAGGCCGAATCACAAAAACTCGTCGCGGCGACCGATGCCATGAAGGCCGCGCAGGCTAAGCTCGCGCAAGCGCGTGAGGCCGCGGACAAAGACTCGACGAATCAGGACCTGGTGCAAGCCAAGGATACCGCGGAGAAAGCGGCAGGCGAGGCGCAAACGCAGTTGCAGGCCGTTACGGCGACAAATGACGCCGCGCAAAAGGCAGCCGCCGAGGCCACGGCGAAATCGCAAGCGGCTGCCGCTGAAAAATCCGCACGTGACAAGGCCGCCGCCGACGCGGCCGCTAAGGCCAAGTCCGCCGCCGATGCCAAGACCGCTGCAGATAAACGGGCTGCCGACCTGGCGAAAGCTGCCGAGCCCAAGAACGTGAACATCTTCGAGACCTCGACATCGACGCAGGTGAAGATCACCGACGGACCGTTGTCGCTCGCTGTCACGCCATTGGCCGCGGCCGTGAAGCCAGGCACCACGACCGAGGTCCCCGTGACGCTCGGCCGGCTGTATGCCTTTGCCGAACCGATCGAGGTCGAACTGATCGTGCCTGAAACGGCCAAGGGACTGTCGGCCGCGAAGCTTGCGATCCCGGGCGATCAGGCGGCCAGTAAGTTCGCGCTGGTCGCAGCCGCCGACGCCGCGCCCGGCAAGCACGCCCTCACGGCCCGCACCAAATTCAAATTCGGCGGCGCCGATTTCCAGGTCGACGCTCCGCTCGCTGTGGAAATCGAGACGGCGAAATAATGACGCCCTTCAAGATTGTTTAAGCAGACTATCGGTAAAGCCATGCCTATCAGCCTCGTCCGATATACGGTCATCCCGCTTGCACTTTGCCTGACGGTGGTCGTCGCTGCCGCGCAAGCTGACGATGCCGTGAAGACAATTCCCATCGCTGAAATCAAGCGCGACGCGCCCGTTGATTTCGCGAAGGACGTGCAGCCACTTTTGAAGAAGCACTGCCTGGCCTGCCATAACTCGACGACGCACGAAGGAGGGCTAAACCTCGAAAGCCCGCAAACGATGCTCAAGGGGGGCGATTCGGGCCCGGCCGCCGTCGCGGGCAAGGGAGGCGAAAGCCTACTTTTGGATCGCGCCACAGGCAAGGCCGAGCCGCTGATGCCGCCTGAGGGAAACAAGGCCAACGCAGCGCCGCTGTCGAGCGAAGCGCTGGGGCTCGTCAAATTGTGGATCGACCAGGGGGCCACCGGCGCGACGTCAGTCGCCGAATCGATTGACTGGCAACCCTTGCCGCCGGGGGTGAATCCGATTTATGCCGTGGCGATTACGCCTGATGGGCAATACACCGCCTGCGGCCGCGCGAATCAGATTTTCGTCTATCACGCGCCGACGGGGCGCCTGGTTGGCCGACTGACGGATCCTGAACTGCTGCGGACCGGCATCTATCAGAAGCCAGGAGCCGCGGACCTCGACATAGTTCAGTCGCTAGCCATCAGTCCCGACGGCGGCACGCTGGCCTCGGGCGGTTATCGCACCATCAAGCTGTGGAGCCGGCCGCGCAATGTTCGTTCCTACACGCTGGAAGCTGTCGCGCCAGAATCGGTCACCGTGCTGACCACGAGTGCCGACGGCAAGCTTCTGGCCACCGGCGGAAACGATGGGCAAGTGAAGCTTTGGGACGCGGCTACCGGCGCGCCGGCACGCACCATCGCGGCGCATGCTGCGCCGATCACTGGCCTGGTGTTTTCAGCCGACGGCAGCCGGCTGTTTTCCAGTTCGACTGACAAGACGATCCGCGCCTGGCAAGTCACTGACGGCGCGGCGCTCGGAGGCGTCAATACGCCCGCGGCCGTGAGCGCTGTGGCCCTGGTCAGCGATGGAGCACAAATTGCGGCCGGCGGCGCTGACAATTTGATCCGCGTATGGGATATCGCCGCGGCCACGGCCCAACAGATCGCCGACGCCGCGCCCCTCATCACACTTACCGGTCACGAGCAACCCGTAACGGCGCTGGCCAGCGTGACTGGCATGCCGGCGCGAGTTTTCTCGGGCAGCGTTGATGGCTCCGCACGGCTGTGGAATCTGGCCGACGGCAAAGTGCTGCACAAGCTGGATCACTGCAGCGCGGTCACGGCCGTGGCTGTGCGCCCGGATGCTGCCCGGTTTGCGACGGCCGGAGTCAATGGCATTGCCCGGCTGTGGAACGCCGCCGACGGCAAGATGCTGGCCGAGATGCGTGGTGATGTGACGACGCAGCTAAATGTGGCGAACGTCGAACGCACGATCGCGGGTCGACAGCGCGATGTCGCCTACCTGACGGCGGCGGTTGGTACGGCCGAGAAAGCCGCGGCCTCGGAAGCCGAGGGTGTGAAGAAGAGCATGGAAGCGATCACCGCGGCCGAGAAAGCGGTCGCGGAAAAGATTGAGGCCGCGAAGAAAGCCGAAGAAGAAAAAGTGGCCGCCGACAAAGCATCGACCGAGGCCGCGGCTGCGGCCAAAGCCGCGGAAGACGCCAAGGCTGGCGCCGACAAAGTAATTGCCGACGCCGAAGCCGCGGCGAAGTCGATCGCGGAAATGGCCGCCCAGGCCAAGGCTGCGGCGGACGCCCTGCCGGCGAATAAGTTCTTGGCCGATGCCAAGGTCGCTGGCGAGAAAGCCTCGGCCGAAGCCGTTGCTAAAATCACCGCGACGAAGGAAGCCAAGGTCGCGGCAGAAAAAGCCGTGGCCGAATCGCCGGCCAAGCTCAAGGCCGCCACCGACGCCGTGGCGGCAAAAGCCAAGGCGGCGACCGACGCCGAGGCAGCTCGGAAGCAAGCCGAGACTTCGAAGACCGCGGCCGATCAGGCGCTCGTGGCGGCGAATGCGGCTACGAAACGGGCCACGGATGCGGTGCCCGTCGCCAAGTCCGCTCAAGAGGCCGCGGAAGCCTCGCTCAAGCAATCGCAGGCCGAACTCGAAACCGCGAAGCAAACGGCCGTGGCCAGCGAACAGCCAATCCGCACGGTCGCCTTCGCGCCTGACAATCTGCAATTGGCCACCGGGGGCGACGATCGCCTGGTGCATTTGTGGAGCGCCGAGACCGGCGCCCCGTTCGAAACATACGCCGGGCACGCCGCGCCGATTCTCAATCTCGGCTTCGCCAGTGCCGGGCGAGTCGTTTCCGGTGGCGCGGACAAAACCGCCGCCGCCTGGGAATTGCATCCGGCCTGGGTCTGGCAACGAACGATCGGCGGGGCGGAGAGTCCGCTCTTGGCTGATCGCGTCACGGCGCTCGATTTCAGTCCCGATAGCAAGCTGCTCGCAAGCGGTAGTGGCGAGCCGTCACGCAGCGGCGAGTTGAAGATCTGGAACGTCGCCGACGGCACCCTGGCCCGTGAGATCTCGGACGCCCACAGCGATACCATCTTCGGCGTCGACTTCTCGCCCGAGGGCAAGTACCTCGCCAGTTGCGGCGCCGACAAGTTCGTGAAGGTCTTCGACATCAACTCCGGCAAGCTCGTTAAATCGTTCGAGGGGCATACGCACCATGTGCTATCAGTCACCTGGCAAGCGCAGGGGCGCGTGCTAGCAAGCGGTGGCGCCGACAACGTGATCAAGGTGTGGAACTTCGAAACCGGCGAGCAGCAGCGAACGATCGCCGGCTTTACGAAGGAAGTGACGGCCGTGGCGTTCGTCGGCCCCGGCGATGAAGCGATCTCTTGCGCGGGAGATAAGCTGGTCCACCTACACCAGGTTGATAGCGGCAAGCGCGTACGCGACTTCGGCGGCGGCGCGGACTATATGTATGCCGCCGCGATCACGCCCGACGGCAAGTTCCTGGTCGCCGGGGGCCAGGACAGCGTTTTGCGGGCCTGGAACGCCCTGGACGCGAAGCCGGTCTACACGCTCGATGCGAAGCAGCCGTAAGTCTCGGCGCGGCTTTCGATTGCTTAGTGCAGGCAGAAATCTGTCGCCAGCCGATTTCGCTTGGGTGCTATCTGCTGCCCCTGGAGTAACAGGAACCGCTGATCCAGCTACGGCTTGCACAGCCGGTAGAAAATTGTCTGTGAAATCGCGCCCTCGCGAGAGCGAAAAACGATCGCTCTAGACCGTCAGGAGGGTTCCCGCAGACATCCTGTCTTTTCAAGGCGTGGGTTGCTTGCGCCGTCAAACTCATCGCAGTCGACTCATAATACGCAGTCGAGTGGCGGCAATCTCTTCGGAATCGGAAAGGGTTCTTTTTCCGGCAAGGTTTACCTTTCTTACTCAACTCACGCGACAGGCATGGCCGATACTACCGGCACGAACGCCTACAGCGGAGTTCTCCGTTGTGCGAGTGCGCGGAAACGGTCGTGGACCTTATGTGGACTCCGACGATGTCGATAAGCCGTTTGAAAGCATCCCTGCTGCTAGCATTGGCCGTGCAACTATTGAGCGCGTCGTTGGCCCTGGGTATTGAACCCGGGGTCGACCGCTACTCGAATGTGCATCCGCCCGTGCCCCAACAACCGAGTGGACCTCCACAGCCGGCTCGCGATCGTCCCGGCCCAGGTCCGACCGTTGGCGATGAGCCGCCGAGCGGCATTGACGCCTCGGGGCCCGAGTTCGTCAATATCGCGGACATGGAGGTCTTCGCCCCGGCCGACATCAGCACCTACGGGGCGGGCATCGCGCCCAACACCGGCTGGTGGGCCTCGTGGGATTACCTGCGGTACACGGTCACTGCTCCGCATCGCACGTTGATCGGCAATCCCGACATCGCGACCGGCTATTCGACGGGTTCGAGTGTCTTCTACGGTGCCCGGACGGTCCCAAGCTCGGACGGCACGACCGGAGGTAGCATTGCGGGCCCGCAGCTCGCGCCGATGGACACCGGCTGGATCGGACAAGGACCGTCGAACGGCTACCGCTGGGAAGGTGGCTGGATGGACAAGAATCACGGCTTCTTGCTCAGCGCGTTCCGGCTGTACGATAACGACCAGAACGCCTTTGCCAACAACGTCGGAGTGCCGTTCTACGCACCACCTCAAGGACCGCAAGGAATCTCGCTGCTGCAAGGCTTCGTCGATCCCAACGGTACCGGGCATGACGCGGACTTAAACGGCAACGGTATTTTCGGACGCTATGGACCGAACCCCAGCAGCGGTTCAGTCCCCTCGAACGCCGGAGCTCCGGACTTCGGGGACCTGGCGACGTTGCCGGTCAACTTCACCTCGCTCATCGCCTACGATCACCGTAGCCTGTGGGGTGCGGAAGCAGACTACGTATGGCGCCTGCGACCGGCGTTCCACCCGGTCACCTGGGAAGTCCTGGGCGGCGTACGTTACTTCCGCTTTGACGAAAGCTTTGCCGTCATCGGCACCGGTGGCGTGCTCGATTCGAGCTACTGGAACACCCGTTCGATCAATAACATGGGTGGTGGTCAGATCGGCTTGCGATTCGCCCACAAGCGCAATCGCTTGATGTTCACCAGCGAAGGTCGCTTCGCCGCGATGGCCAACTGGCAGAACAACCTGCAACAGGGCGAGATCGCCTCGAACACCGTAGCGGGCGGCGTCTCGACCGTCCAAGGCCGATCGCTGAACCTGCTCCCTACCGGCTGGAACACTGCGGTGCAGAAGACGGAATTCTCCCCCTTGGGTGAATTGCGGTTCAACCTGCAATACCAGGTCTTCAACAAGGCCTCGTTCAACGTCGGCTGGACTGGCATCCTGGTCGGCAACGTCGCCCGGCCGGCCGACATGATCAACTACCAGTTGCCGAACATGGGCATCCTGGTCCACGGGAACAACAAGCAGACCGTGTTCATGCAAGGTCTGACGGTGGGCCTGATTTTCAACCGCTAAACGCCATAGGCCGGCCGTCGGGGTGACGTGAAATTCGTGGAGCGATACGAATCAGCATCACCCAACGATCGTGGCGCAATTCTGAGAGACCGAGACCACGGTCAGTGGTACAGGAAAGAATGCCCGCGATAGCGAGGTGCGCCGACGATACCAAAGGCTGAATGTCGTCTGGCAGAAATTGCCGAGGGGGTGCAGCGAGAGCCTTATCACGCTTGCTCACTCAGACGGCCTTGCGTCGGAGATGGCCAGGCACCGCTCATGCAGCACCTGCGACGCGATGCCAGAGGGTGTCGCTCTCTTCGATAGTAACGCGAGCCTTGAGCGGTGCCACCTTCGTGAAGACCACTGCCGTGAAAAACCACACGGTCTTGAAGAGTCGCAGTGAGTTAAAGAATCGCACAGACCGCAATCTGATCGGTCGAGGATCTGCGAATCTGGCAACAAAAGGCCGGCTATCACCGGGTACAGTTCTGCCGTCAAACTTGCTCGCCGACTGAGGCGACTTGCCAACTACTACGTCCTGCCGGCTAAATCCCGATGGCCAAGCACGAGGGCTTAAACGTCGGCACTACGCAGTTTGCGAAGCTCATCCAGCTCGGTCATGAGGCGGTGCCGTAAGGGGCTTTCGCCACGCAGCTCGTCCAGCAATGCCTCGGCCCGAGCGAATGCCGAATCGTCGTACTCGCCCGCTTTGAACAGCTTTCGCCAACTGCGGACAACTTCTTGCTCGGTTAGCACGCCAACCACCCTTCCTGAATCAAGATTCAAACTGGTTCTGATCGTGCGCCGCCGCTCAACGTCGCCGCGGATCGTGAGTTTATCCTACTACGACGCGCGATAGTAAACAAGCGCGCTCTTCTCGCCCTGGGCAGCAAGCAAAGACAATTCACCTTTGCCTGACTACGTCATGTCACGCCACAGACTATCCAACCCAACCGGCAAATGACTGGCCCACCCGAGCGGCGGATTATCGACGCCCGAGAAGGAGAAACTGCTATCACGTCGTGACGGGCGATGCGTTCTCGATCGACATTTTTTCAGTGGGATTCGACGACCGCTGCACGTAGCTTGGGTCGATCTTGGCAAGTTCTTCGGCCAGGGCCTGCACCGTGTAGCGAATTTGCTCCTCGGTATGGTTCGAGGTGATGAAGAACCGTAACCTCGCGGCTTTTTCCTCGACAGCCGGATGCAAGATCGGCTGCACGTTCACGCCACGCCGTTCCATCAATTGCGACATCTCGAGGCAGTGCAGCGAATTCCCCAGGATCACAGGCACGACGGGCGTATCTTTGCTGTTGCCCGTATTCATGCCCCACGATTTCGCCAGGCTGAGGAAGAGACGCGAGTTATCGCGAAGCCGCGACACGCGTTCCGGTTCCTCTTCGAGCAGATGGATGGCAGCCAAGGCCGCGGCCGTATTACTCGCCGGGATACCGCAACTGAACACAAAGCCGGGCGCGGTGTATTTCAAGTACTCGACCATCGCCTGGCTGCCGGCGATGTAACCCCCACAACTCCCCAGCGCCTTGCTGAGCGTGCCCATCCAAAAGTCAACGTCGGCCGGATGGATATCAAAATGCTCGCCGATGCCCCGCCCGCGACGTCCCAGGACGCCCACCGAATGAGCTTCGTCGATCAACAAGAACGCCTTATGACGCTTTTTGACTTCGATCAAGCGTGGCATGTCGGGAATGTCACCGTCCATGCTGTACACGCCCTCGGTCGCGATCAACACACGGCGGTAATCGCCGCGCAACTCGCTCAACAACCGATCCAGCGCACGCCAATCGTTGTGCGGGAAGGGACGGCGACGTGCGCCCGAGAGAATCGAACCTTGCACGATGCTGTTATGAGCCAAGGCATCGTGCAAAATCAGATCACCAGGGCCGAACATGTGCCCGATGACCGTCTCGTTCGTGCCATGGCCGCCGACGAAGATGATGGCGTCTTCGCTACCGATGAGGTCCGCGATGGCCAATTCCAAATCGCGATGCACGACCTTGTTGCCCGAGACCAGTCGACTGGCCGATACCGACGTGCCGTAAAGATCGATGGCGTCCTTTGCGGCCTTGGCCACGGCTGGGTCGCCTGACATACCGATGTAATTGAAACTCGAGAAATTGATCAACTCACGACCGCCGACCACGGTGGTGTCAGTTGCCACTTGCTCGTGCAAATGGAAGAAGGGATTCTGCAATCCCGATTCGTTCAATGCGCCGAGGGCTTCCTTCAGCTGCACGATTTCGGGGAACTTGTCGAAGCTATAGTTTTCGGCGGGAATATCCTGCGTCTCGACACGCAGGGCCTTCTTCTGCCCGCCCCCCAGGTACAACTCAACCGCTTCCAGCACTTGGCGGCAAGTTTCCAATTCGGGCATGACGTCCTCAGGAAACCGCCCGCCGAAGCGTTCTTCCAGCGAGGCGAGAATCTCCATTCGCTCGAGCGAGTCGAGCCCCATGTCACCGATCGTGGTGTCGAGCGTCAACTCGCGGGCACGATCCTTGGCGATGCGGCGTACTTCCTCGAGAACGGCTGCGCCCTTCTCGACTTTCGAGATCGCGGGTTGTCCGCTGGCCGCGCTGCCATTTTTGGCCACGCCATGCGAACCGTTACCGTTCGACCCATGCCCATTGCCATGATGCCCGTTTGTCCGTGAACTGCTTGTGCCAGACTTTTGCTGGGCAGCCGGTGTCGTTGCGTTCTGACGAATTTCTTGGTCAAAAGAACTGTTGGCGTTGCGGCGCTGTTTGACGGTCGAGCGACTGCTGTTGCGATTCGTAAGCAGTAGGCTCGGCTCTTCGACCGCGTCGCGCACCGGCGAGTCCCAACGTGCCACGGAATCAAGCCCCTCGGTCAAGAATGCCGCGCGACAGGCGTGACGTTGAATCTTGCCGCTCGAGGTCTTGGGTACCCCTCCGGACTTGAGCAGTACGATCGCGTCGACGATCAACTCGTGTTCGCGTGAGATCTCGCGACGAATCGCCTCGAAGATCTCTTCTGACTGCGCCCGCCCGCTGCGCTCGATCTCGGCGACGACAACCAATCGCGTCGACTCGTCGTCTTCGACAGTAAACGTCGCTGCACAACTTGGGCGGATCGCCTCGTGAGCCTTTTCGATGGTTTGCTCAATATCTTGCGGGTAGTGATTCAACCCGCGGATGATGATCAGGTCTTTCAAGCGGCCGGTGATAAACAACTCGCCGCGATCGAGAAAGCCAAGATCGCCTGTGCGCAGGAACGGACCTTCGCCCGTATCGGCAAGGAGAGCACGAAACACATGGCCCGTTTCTTCGGGACGGTTCCAATACCCCTGCGCGACACTGGGGCCTTTGACCCACACTTCGCCGATCGTGCCGTCAGGACAAGCTCGCATGTTCTCAGGGTCGGTAATCACGACCTGATGGCCGGGACCGCTTTCGCCAGAGCCAACCATTTGGCGTCCCTCGCCATTCCCCTCCGCGGCATGCCCCATTTCGAGGTGGTCCGGCAAAAAATCGCGAATCACGGGGGCAGCATCTTTGTAGCCGCCGGACACGATGAGCGTAGCTTCGGCCAGGCCGTAGCAAGGATAAAACGCCTCGCGACGGAATCCGCAGGGCTCGAAAGCTTCGCAGAACCGATCAATCGTATCGGCCCGTACTGGCTCGGCACCGTTGAAGGCGAGCGACCAACTACTCAGGTCCAGTTCCGCGCGCTGTTCCGGCGTGGTTTTTCGCACGCATAGGTCGTAGGCAAAATTCGGTCCGCCGCTGATCGTGCCGCGATGCTTCGAAATCGCTTGCAGCCAGCGAATCGGCCGCTGCAGGAAGGCCACCGGAGACATCAGCACGTTCGGGCACGAGATGAACATCGGCTGCAAAATGCCGCCGATCAAGCCCATATCGTGATAGCTGGGCAACCAAAAGACGCCGCGACCGGTACGCTGGCTCTGGTCGAACAGATACTTAATCAACCCGGAGTTCTGGACCAGGTTGCCATGTGTGAGCATGACCCCCTTGGGGCGTCCGGTCGAACCAGACGTGTATTGCAAAAATGCGAGCGTGCCCGGCCCGACATCCGGGTATTCCCAGGCCGCTTCGATACTGGCGTGCGATTGGTCGGTGGCGCGCCAGCGAACTTTCATCAGGTCGCGGCTGGCGCCCAGCAGAGGCTGTACGCGTTCCAGCACGGCGCCGGTGGTTAGCGCGACACGCGCGTCGCAATCCCCGGCAATGGCCTGAATCCGTCCCATCGAACGGTTCATCCGCGGCGGATAAGCCGGGACAGCCACGACGCCGGCATAGAGGCAGCCGAAGAAGCTCACGATGAAATCAAGGCCGGGCGGATACAGCAGCATGGCCCGTTGGCCTTGCAGGCCGTGCGCTTGCAGCCAAGCAGCGACGCCGCGAGCTTGCCGGTCCAACTCGGCATAGGTGATCGAAATCTCTTCGTTTTCCCCATCGACCAGGTAAACGAACGCGAGGTCATCCCCGCGATGGGCGGCCAGATGCCGGAGAAGATCGACCAGGTTCGGGGGCCCAAAGAACAAGCCTCGAGTTTGATCTGACACAGCTTTTCGACTCCCGCATTAAACGAATAACGTTTAGGCAACGGCGGCCCTAGGTATTTCCCGTCGGAGGGATCAGGCAGTTTGTACGCTTACTCGCTGCCCGTGTCGGACAGGACCTACGATCCTGGCCCACACTAAGCTTGCCCCGCGTCTCATAGGATCGCGAGCGACCACCTGCTGGCGCAGCAGGAACGCGCACTCTCGATCCATGAAAGTTGGGAGCATTCGAGTGAGGGACGTTGTTCTGGAGCGATGCAGGTAGGTAGTACGCCAAGAAGTTATCCGTTCTTAGCATTCGCTCCGAACCTCGCTAGCAACTGACCGCGACCCCCCGTTGAGGTCCCGCGCATTGGCGGGGTCGCGGAAATTTCAACTAGCCAACCGTCAGAAAAAGAGTACCACGTTGGTCATGGGGATTCAAACAACTTTCGTCCCTAATCGACGCGTAAACCCAGTCGCCACACGGTCGCCGTGGAAAAAAAAGAAGCTCGTGCATCCCGAGAAGACTCTTTGTTGTTGGAATCAATCTCGAAAAATAACCCAGATTGCGTAAATTACCAAATAATCTGACATGTACGCACCACCCAAAAGGCCCCTATTCATCGAAGACTGCCGTGCCCAACGTCAACACTGATAGTCTGGGAATGCAGAAGCGTCTAACGGGGCGAATAGTATAAGTAGAATTCGATCGCAGGTTCGCCTGAGCCAATAATGTGATGACAGCAATCTCCTGGCGAACTTTCCCGTACTTACTATTTTGGCAATCTGCGAGAACCTTGATCGCGCTTCGTGGTGGTCTGGCGCATGATCCAGCGTCCTGACTAAGTGACGCGACGTTCGATCACGCGATTCGCGTCGACCGTGCCGTCGTATTATCTCTGTTGCTGTCGTCCCATGCGCCTCTCCCCTACATTGCCGCCGAGGAATGTGCAGATGCCTATTGCCGCGCAATTAGCTCTCATCGTGCTCGTTCTCTTCGCGACGAGCCTCGTGCGCGCGGCCGACACGCAGTGGCCACAGTTTCGCGGGCCGGCGGCGCTGGGGACTGCCGACAACCCTGATCTGCCGGATACCTGGAGCTCGACCGATAACATCGCCTGGAAGCAAGACACGCCGGGCCGTGGTTGGTCGTCGCCGATTGTCTGGGGCGACCGGGTCTTCGTCACCACCGTCACCAACGATGAAGAAGTCAAGAACAAGGACCGCAAGCGTGGCCTGTACCTGGGAGGGAATCGAGACGAGCCTTCGAAAAGCGAGCACCAGTGGCGCGTGCTATGCCTCGACCTGAATGACGGACGAGTGCTGTGGGAACAAGTAGCCCACACCGGTTTGCCGCCGGAATCGTCGCATCTGAAAAACAGCTACGCTTCCGAGACTCCGGTCACCGATGGCGAACGCCTGTATGTCTACTTCGGCAATCTGGGCGTGTTTTGCTATGCGCTCGACGGCGAGCCTCTTTGGTCGCGCACCCTGGGCACTTACAAGACCGCGTCGGGCTGGGGGACCGGTGGTTCGCCGGCGATCTTCAACGACCGCTTGTACGTTTTGAACGACAACGAGGACCAATCGTTCCTTTCAGCGCTCGACACGAAAACCGGCGCCGAGATGTGGCGCACGCCGCGCCCCGAAAAAAGCAGTTGGTCGACTCCGTTCGTTTGGAATCACGCCGATCGGACTGAGATCGTTGTCTCGGGCAGTGGCGCCGTGCGATCCTACGACCTGGACGGAAAGATGCTGTGGCAACTGGGGGACATGTCCGGCAACGCGATCCCGACGCCGATGGCCGGCCCGAACTTGCTGTACGTCAGCTCGGGCTATTTCATGGGGAACAAGAAGCCCATCGTGGCTGTCCGTCCCGGCGCGAGCGGCGATATCACGCTCGCGCCTGATGCGACGAGCAACGATTTCGTCGCCTGGTGCCAGCGTAAAGCGGCGCCGTACAATCCCTCGATCCTGCTCTACAAGGGGTTGATCTACTCGATTACCGATCTGGGGCTGACGTCGTGCTTCGATGCCCAGACCGGCGCCGCGCTGTACGAAAAGAAAAGACTTCCTAATGCGAAGGCGGTCACGGCCTCGCCCTGGGCGTACAACGGACAGGTCTTTTGCCTGAGCGAGTATGGCGAGACGTTCGTCATCAAGGCAGGCCCGGACTTCGAAGTGGTGCGCGTCAATTCTTTGGCCGATGACGACATGTGCCTGGCCACGCCGGCGATCGCCGGCGATAAACTGTTGCTGCGCAGCGATCGTCGTTTGTACGCGGTCCAAAAATCTGCCAAGATTGCCGCCGGCAAGGCAGAATAGCTCGGCCAGACCTCGGCTGACGTTCATGCACGTTGAGGCGCTGGCACGTCAAGCCGCTGCGGGGCGACTGACACCTGACATATGAGAGATCCGCCGATGAGTTCTGCTGTGAAGATCCTGGCCATGGCCGGCAGCACGCGTGAAGCGTCGTTCAACAAGAAGCTAGTGAAGCTGGCCGCCGCCGGCGCCCAGGCCGCGGGGGCCGAAGTCACGGTGATCGATCTGCGCGACCTCGCGATGCCTCTGTACGACGGCGACCTCGAAGCCAGCTCGGGCCTGCCGGCCAGTGCGATGAAGCTCAAGGAGCTGATGCTCGCTCATCAAGGTTTTTTGATTTCTTCGCCCGAATACAACAGCTCGATTTCGGCCGTGCTGAAGAACGCCATCGATTGGGCCTCGCGCCCGGCGACAGGCGAGCCCCCACTGGCCTGCTTCAACGACAAGGTGGCGGCGCTCATCAGTGCCTCGCCCGGAGCGCTTGGCGGCCTGCGCGGACTGGTCCATCTGCGTGCTGTGCTGGGCAACATCAACGTTCTGGTGCTGCCGGACCAGGTGGCCGTCATGAACGCTCACACGGCATTTGCCGACGACGGCTCGTTGAAGGACGTCAAGCTGCAAGCCCGCGTCGAAGCAGTCGGCGCCAAGCTAGCGCGCGTGCTCGCGAAGCTGCACAACTAGCAGCGACAGGTGCGAAGACGCTGCGTGCAGACTTATGTCGTCAGGCCAGGATTTCGTGAATCACGCGTCCGGCGACGTCGGTCAGGCGGAAGTCGCGTCCCTGGAAGCGGTACGTCAGCCGCGCATGATCGATGCCGAACAGGTGCAGCATCGTGGCGTGCAGATCGTTGACGTGTACCGGGTTTTCAACCGCCTTGTAACCTAATTCGTCGGTGGCCCCGTAGCTGATGCCACGGCGAATGCCGCCGCCGGCCAGCCACATCGAAAAGCCTTGCATGTGATGATCGCGGCCGTTGCCCTGCGCCATTGGCGTACGGCCGAACTCGCCACCATAAACGATTAACGTCTCGTCCAGCATGCCGCGCTGCTTCAGGTCCATGATTAGGGCCGTGGCGCCGCGATCGACTTCGGCCGCCGTTCCCTTGACGTGTTCCTTAACGCTGCCGTGATGATCCCAGTCGCGATGGTACAACTGAATGAAGCGCACGCCGCGCTCGGCCAACCGACGCGCCAGCAGGCAGTTCGCCCCGAATGATCCATCGGCCCCCTGCGTACCGTACATTTCCATGACGTGGGCGGGCTCATCCGAAACGTCGAGCAAGTGGGGCACACTGGCTTGCATGCGAAACGCCATTTCGTACTGGGTGACGCGCGTCGCGATCTCGGGATCGTCCAATGTCTGATTTGCTTGCGTGTTCAACGTCTTCACGGCGTCGACCAGTTCGGCTTGCCGCTGGCGATCCACGCCCGGCGGATTGCTGAGGTAAAGGACGGCGTCCCCTTTCGAGCGAAACTCGACTCCCTGAAAACGGCTGGGCAGAAAACCGCTGTGCCACATCCGCGCCGCAATGGGCTGCGCCTGGCCAAACTTCCCCAACGAAGTCATCACGACGAAGCCGGGCAGGTCATCGCTGTCGCTGCCGAGCCCGTAGGTCAACCATGCCCCCATCGACGGGCGTCCCGAGATCGTGGTGCCCGTGTTCATGAACGTGTGGGCCGGATCGTGGTTGATGGCATCGGTGTGCAGTGAGCGAATGATGCACATCTCGTCGGCCACGGTCGCCAGGCGGGGAAAGACGCTCGAAATCTCTTGCCCGGACTGCCCGCAACGCACGAAGGGATGCTGCGGCGCCAGGCAGGTCAGCTTGGCGTTTTGCAACTGCGCGATCGGCTGTCCTTTGGTATACGACTCGGGCATGGGCTGGCCTTGCATCTCGGCCAGCTTCGGCTTGTAGTCGAACGTTTCCAAATGCGAAGGGCCGCCCGCCATGTACAGATAAATCACGCGCTTCACGCGCGGGGCGAAATGCAAGGGGCGCACCACGCCCGGCCAAGGGCCAGCGGCCGGTAGCGCTTGTGGCGGGGTTGAATCTCCGGCACGCAGCAAGTTCGGCGCCCCTAACGACGCCAGAGCCAAGGCGCCGACATTCGCACCGGCACGGGCCAGAAACGTGCGGCGGCAAATCTCGCGAGCGAGCGCGTCACGGTCCGCGGAACTCAGAATACGTGGATCGTTCATGGTCTTGATCGCTTAATACCGCGAAATCGTTTCGTGCAAATTGAGAATCGTGCGCGCGACCGACGTCCAGGCTGCCAGCTCGGTCGGATCGAGGTCCGCCGGAACCGGGGTTTCTCCCACCGCCACCAGTTTGCGCGCCTCGTCGGCATTGCCGGCATAGTACTGCCGATGCTTTTCCAAGAGCGTGTTGAGAATTTGCAACTCGTCGTTCGTCGCCGGACGTGACACGGCGTGATGAAATGCCCAATTGATGCGATCGTTTGTCGGCAACGTCGTCTGTCGCAAAATATGCTCAGCGAAGACGCGGGCCGCCTCGACGTAGATCGGGTCGTTTAGTAAAACGAGCGCCTGCGTCGGCGTGTTCGAACGATTTCTCTCAGCCGTGCATTCCTCTCGCGTGGGCGCATCAAACGCCAGCAGGCTGGGGTGCAGGAACGTGCGGCACCAGTAGGTGTACAGCCCCCGGCGATACAGATCCGGACCATGGTCGGCTTCGTATTCGCGCACTGGAAAATTCAAATGGGCCCAATAGCCGCGCGGCTGATAGGGCTTCACGCTGCGCCCGCCGATCGTGGGGACCAATAACCCGCTGACGGCCAACGCATTGTCGCGCACCATTTCCGCTTCGAGTCGGAATCGACCCTGTCGCGCCACCAATAGATTGTAGGGGTCGACATGCAATGCCTCGGGCGAAGTATGCGAGCTGCGCCGATACGCATGGGAACTGACGATCAGCCGAAGTACATGCTTTATATCCCAGCCGCTGTCGATGAGTTCGGCGGCCAGCCAATCGATCAGCTCCAGGTGTACGGGCCACGAACCCTGGGCTCCTAAATCGTCGAGCGGTGCTGTCAGACCACGACCGAAGGCCAGCTTCCACAGCCGATTCACGAAGACCCGTGCGACGAGCGGGTTATCGCGCGACACCATCCACTGCGCCAGGTCGAGCCGCGAGGGGCGGCGTCCTTCGACCGCGATCGGCTTCAGAAAACCTGGCGTGGTTGGTGTGACCACCTCGCCCGATTCGTTCAACCAATTGCCGCGCGGCAGCACACGGGTCATGCGCGGCTCGCCGGCCATTGCCACCAGGGTTCGCAGCACGCCGGCGTCGACTTCTTTGCGCTCTTTTTCCAGCGCCGCCAGTTGATCGCGCGCGGGATTTAAGAGCGTAGCCACGCCCCGATGGAATTTGGCGATTGCATTGCGTCCTTCTTCGTTACGCTCTAAGGCGGGCTTCACGACCAGCGGTGCCATCGCTGCTGGCACATCGGCCTCGACGACGCGGAAATAAAAACCGGCGCCGGCCTCGGCATTTACCACTTTTAATAGCAACTGATTCGTGCCCGGGTGCAGTTGCAGCGTGACCTGATCCTCGTCCGGCTTGACGGGTCGCTTCTTGCGCTGCGTATGCACCTCCTTGCCATCGTGCCAAACTCGCAGCCCATCATCGCTGCCCAGCGAAATCACGAGCGGCGTGGCGCGTGGCGATTCGATCGTGCGGTACAGATACATGGCTCCGCGCTCGGCGGGTAACTCGTGCGCGGCGCCATCGGCCCAGTCCGCATGTGGCAACCAAGCGAGCTGCGCATCCGTGAACGTGGCCGTTAGATCGATGTCCTTTTCCGGACCATAAGCCGTATCAAACGCCGCTTCGAAGCTGTCGGCCTTGAACGGCCCGACCGCTTGCCAGGTTGCGAGCTGCGGCGGATTTGTTAATCGCTCGCGGGCTATCGCTTCCCAGGCGACTTGCGCGGCGTCCAACTCGGGCGTCTGCGTATCGAGTGTGGCACGCACTTTTAGTAGCGCTGCATCAAGTTCGGCCAGCTTTTTCTCTTGATCCGAACTGGGCACAGGAAACGCCGGGCCGGGTAGCGCCACCGGCTGCTCTTGCACGTCGGCGAAGAATGCCGCGAAGCTGTAGAAGTCCTTCGTCGTAAAGGGATCGTACTTGTGATCGTGGCATTCGGCGCATCCGAGCGTCGCACCGAGGTAGACCGTCGAGGCGTTACGCACCCGATCCGCGGCGTACTTGGCGATATACTCTTTCGCCTGCGCGCCCCCTTCAGTCGTCGTCATGTTCATCCGGTTGTAGCCCGACGCGACCTTTTGAGCCAGTGTCGGCGTCGGAAACAGGTCGCCGGCCAATTGTTCGACGATGAACCGATCGAGCGGCATGTTGGCGTTGAATGCGCCGATCACGTAATCCCTGTACGGGGCAACATCACGATGATTATCGCCGTGAATACCGGTGGTGTCGGCGTAGCGCACCAGGTCGAGCCAGTACATGGCCATCCGCTCGCCATAGTGCGGCGACGCCAGCAGCGAATCGACGTATCGCTCGTAGGCATCTTCGCGCTCGTCATGCACAAACGCGTCGACCGTTTCGGGCGCCGGCGGTAGCCCGACGAGATCGAACGACAAGCGCCGGGCCAAGGTCACGCGATCCGCTTCGGCAGCCGGCGAAAGTCCCGCCTCGATCTGCCGCGACGCGAGAAACGCATCGATCGGATGGGTGGCGTTTGAGTTGGTCGAAAGTTTCGGCCGTTCGATCGGTGTGTACGACCAATGCTCTTGCCAGGGGGCGCCCGCGGCGATCCACGCCCGCAGCAGCTCGATTTGTCGCGCCGTGAGTTGCTTGCCGGTTGCCGGCGGGGGCATGCGCAGCGATTCGTCGTCGGTCGTGACACGCGCAATCAGTTCGCTTTCTTCGGGCTTGCCCGGCACGATCGGGTGATGATCGCCGATCGTGGCCATTGCACCGGCCTGCGTGTCGAGACGCAGGTCAGCTTCGCGCTTGTTCTTGTCAGGTCCGTGGCAAGTGAAACAGTTCTCGGCCAGGATCGGCCGGATATCGCGATTGAATTTGATCGTCGCATCGTCGGCCGCCACACTTACCGCCGCGTGCGAGCAGGTCCACACGAGGGCGAGAATGCAGGCGCCACGCCGGACATCAGTAATGCAGGCAATCATGCAGAATTATCGCAGGTCGAAGCCGGCTCAAGGCAGGCAGAGCGTGCCGGCAGGTGGGAGTGCAGGACTGGTCGTTAGAAGCCTGCGTCCCAGTCTAACACGACCCGCGCCGGTCACAAGTTTTTCGACGTACCACGGTCGACAACCCTTTCGAGCAGGCGGTCCCGGGTCGGTCGCCGTTCAGTTGACAGGCCGAACGGGGGCGGCGAATCTGAGGGCGGATTCACGTGACCGCACCAGTCGAAGAATCGCGTTGATCGTGATGCCGATTTTCCGTCCGAGTACCGAGTCTTTGAAGGTTTCACGCATGAACTGCCGCGCAAGGAATACTCTGCTGACGATGATTACCAGTGTGCTGCTCGGCACGGCGTATCTTGGCGCGGCCGATCGGGGCGAATCGCTCGAATTGCATGCTCGCAGCCGTACGGTCAGCAAAGACACGTCAGGAAAAAGCCAGCCCGTCGCGACCGAGAAGGCGGTCACCTGGGATCCGCAAAAAACGGCCCTCATCATCTGCGACATGTGGGACGACCATTGGTGCCGCGGCGCCGCGCGGCGGGTGACGGAATTGGCGCCATCCGTCAATAAGTTTGCGCATGCCGCGCGAGATCGGGGTGTCTTTGTCATTCACTGCCCCAGCACGTGCGTCGACTTTTATAAGGACACACCGCAGCGCAAGCGCGCGCTGGATGCCCCCGCGGCGAAGGCGCCCCAACCCCTTTCCCAGGCGACGCGGTGGGGAACAAAGTGGTGCTGGCCCGACCCGCGCCGTGAAGCAGAGTTGCCGATCGATGATTCGGACATGGGCTGCGATTGTACGCCCACCTGCGAAATCCACTCCCCTTGGAAGCGCGAGATCAGCCTGATCGATATCGAGCCGGCCGACGCCATCAGCGACGATGGCCAGGAGGTTTATAACCTGCTCCAGAAGCGCGGCATCGACAACATCCTGATTTGCGGCGTGCATCTGAACATGTGCGTGCTCGGGCGGTCGTTTGCCATCCGTCAGATGGTGCAACTTGGCAAGAATGTGATGCTGGTCCGCGACCTGACCGACACGATGTACAACTCGCGGATGCGGCCGTTTGTGAACCACTTCCGCGGCAACGATCTGATGGTCGAGCACGTCGAACGTTCGTGGTGCCCGACGATCGCGAGCAGTGACCTATTCGGGGGCGAGCCGTTTCGGTTCCAGGAAGATGCGGGGAAGTAGTCGGTAGCCGGTAGCTAGAGGAGGATGTGACAGAATTCGTCGAAGCAGTGCGACAGCAGCCACCACCCTGCCCAACCCTCAGTGATCTCGGTGTCCTCTGTGGCAAATCTGAATAAAGAAGATTAGCCACGGAGCACACCGAGGCCACAGAGATTTTCCAGAAGTCAGCAGTTGATGCTGCTTACCACAGATTTCTTATTCGTGCGACTCGTGTCATTCGTGGTTTGTGCGTTTCGTGGCTTACAGAAGAAGGAATTCAACCGCGAATTAAACGAATGGGAATATCCTCTTTGATCTCGGTGCCCTCGGTGGCAGGTCTATAAGGCTGCAGAGCAGGCGATCGATTATTTCTTCTCGATGTGCCCGCCGAATTCGAAGCGCATCGCCGAGAGTAGTTTGTCGGCGAATTCTTCTTCGCCGCGGGAAGTGAAGCGTTGGTAGAGGGCCGTGCTCAGGACCGGCGCCGGAGCGCCCTCTTCGATCGCGGCCAGGATCGTCCAGCGTCCTTCGCCAGAATCCGAGACCCGGCCCGTAAAGGTATCCAGTTGCGGATCCTTGGCCAGTGCCGCAGCGGTCAGGTCCAATAGCCACGAGGCGATCACGCTGCCGCGACGCCACACCTCGGCCACGTCGGCCAGATTCAAATCGAACTGATAATGTTCCGGGTTGCGCAGCGGAGTGGTCTCGGCGTCGATTTCGCGCGTATGTTTGCCGACGTTGGCATGCTTCAGAATGTTCAGCCCTTCGGCGTAGGCGGCCATGATGCCGTACTCGATGCCGTTATGCACCATCTTCACGAAGTGCCCGGCGCCCGATGGGCCGCAGTGCAGATAGCCTTGCTCGGCGCTGCCGCCGAGTTTTTCGCGGCCCGGCGTACGATCGATCGAGCCGACGCCGGGAGCAAGCGTTTTGAAGATGGGGTCGAGCCGCTTCACGGCCGTTTCATCGCCGCCGATCATCATGCAGTAGCCGCGTTCGAGCCCCCACACGCCGCCCGAAGTGCCCACATCGACGTAGTGAATGCCTTTGGGGGCGAGATCGGCGGCCCGGCGAATATCGTCGATGTAATACGAGTTACCGCCGTCGATCAGGATGTCATCCTTCGCCAGTCGGCCGGCCAGATCCTTGACCGAGCTTTCAACGACCGCGGCGGGCACCATCAACCACACGGCGCGCGGTCCCTTCAGTTTTGCAATGAAATCTTCAATCGACGACGCGCCGGTAGCTCCTTCCTTCGCCAACTCCTGCACCGCTTCGGCATTGCGATCGTAGACGACGCATTGATGCCCCCCTTTGATCAGCCGGCGGACCATGTTCGCCCCCATGCGGCCAAGTCCAATCATTCCTAATTGCATGGGTATCTCCTTATTTAGTGGGCAGAAGGCAGTAGTTGGTGGTCAGTTGCTGGTAGCTAGTCGCGAAGGGGTAGCCGATAGCGGCGCCTATTTGTTTTCTAGCAGCTTCGCGGCTGCGGTGTCTAAGAGCCAGGTAAGCGTACCATATTCGGGATGCACGCCCGCCGCGGGGCGTGTTGCGACGGACGCATGGCGCTCGATGACATCGCGCACGGCTTCGGCCTTATTGGCGCCAGCGACCAAGAACAATACCTGGCGCGCTGCGTTGAGCGTCGGAAACGTAAACGTCACGCGATCGACCGGCGGTGGCAATACGCCGGGCGGGCTGGACGTGACCCAGGACCTGGTTTCTTGTAAGGCGGGGGCACCAGGGAACAGTGAAGCCGTATGACCGTCATCCCCGAGCCCTAGCAAGATTAGGTCAAGAATTGGCGGCGGCGAACCTGCAGGCAGCTTGAAGAAACCGGACAATTGCCGCTCGTATTCCGCGGCCGCGGCGGCGGGCGAGCTTTGTTCGACCGGCGCTGGGAAGACGTGATCCGCAGGGATGGGCGCCGCTTTCAATAGCACGCGCTGCGCCATTGCGTAATTGCTGCGCGGGTCGTCGAGCGGCACGAAACGCTCGTCGCCGAAGAAGAGCCACGTCTTGGTCCCGTCGATCTTGCCCAATAGCGGGGCCTGCGTCAGCAGCCCATACGTTTTTTCCGGCGTATGCCCGCCGGCCAGGGCGAGTGTGAATTGACCGCGCGCGGCGATCGCGCTCGTGGCGGCGTCCACAATCCGCTGGGCAGCCGCGGCGGCGAGCTGGTCGCCATCGGATAGGACAATGACTTCCGATTTCATAACGTCCTTGTTTGCGCTGTTGTCGCGCCGGTTCGCAGCGAAGAAGCACTACCCAAACGGCAGAGACCGCCGCTGCGAGCGACATGGAACTGCGTCGGCGTCGATGGAAAACCGATCGACGTCAAACGGCAATTCTACTGATACTGCCGTTGCATCACCAACGTGGGGGCGCCCACCGGGCGCGGCGCGAAGAATGTTTCCGAGATTCCTTCCCCGGCCAGGTTCAGCTTGGTCTGAAACTGATCGAGATACTCGTGCAGGCCCTGGCTGATGATATCGTTGACCTGCGTGTAATCGAGCTCGGCGCGCAGCCGGCCCAACCGCTGCTCGGCCGCGTTGGCAAACGTGCCGTGGTCGCTGCCGGTGATGCGGTGCAACGAATCTTCGGCGGCAAGCAAGCAGAAACGGATCGACCGCGGAAAGTGCCGGTCCAGAATCAAGAAGTCGACCACCGAGCTGGGCGTGATACGGCCCCGGCTCTTGCGGTACATTTCCAGGGCGCTGGCCGACTTCAAGAGTGCCGCCCATTGGATCGTGTCGAGTGGCGTTCCCACGTCCCGGATGGCCGGCAGCAGGATGAAGTATTTCACGTCCAAGATGCGCGACGTCTTGTCGGCGCGTTCGAGCAACAGGCCCATGCGGGCAAAATGCCAGGCCTCGCCGTGCGACATCGTGGCGTCGGTAATGCCTGCCAGCAGGTGGCTGGAGGTGATGATCTGGTCGAAAAAGTCGTGTGCGCGGGTCATCGACCAGCCGTGCGAGGCGCCACGTACCGTCAAATAGAACTTGTTCAGTTCCAGCCACATCGCCGACGAGATGATCTCGCGCACGCTGCGGGCGTTTTCACGTGCCGAGCGCAGGCACGAGACGATCGAGTTGGGATTGTCCTTGTCGAACGTCAGGAAGTCGATCACGTTTTTCTGCGTGGCGACGCCGTAGCGCTCGATGAAATTCTCGTGATCGCCGGTCGTGATCACCAGTGGCTCCCACTGGTTACCGAAGCCGTTGTTCAGACCGAGCGTGAGGTGCAAATTCACCTCGATGAAACGCGCGACATTCTCAGCCCGCTCGATATAGCGGTTCATCCAAAAGATCGAATCAGCAACCCTGCTCAGCATGAAGTGGCCTCCACCGGCGCGGCCACGGTTGGCTCTCCATTTATCGTAAAGCTATCTTCGACGCGGGCGCCCAGGACCCAGGTGTCCTTGCTGCCGCCGCCTTGCGAGCTGTTCACGACCATCGAACCTTTCTCGAGCGCCACCCGCGTCAAACCGCCCGGCAGCACGTAGATTTCCTTGCCGTACAAGATGTAAGGACGCAGATCGACGTGGCGTCCCTCGAACGATTCGTCCACGATCGTCGGTACTCGACTGATCGACAGCATCGGCTGAGCGATGTATTTGCGCGGATCGTGCGAGATGAGATCGTGAAACTTGTCCCGCTCGCTCTTCGAAGCCATCGGTCCCATCAACATGCCGTAGCCGCCCGAGCCGTTCGCTTCTTTAACGACGAACTTGTCGAGATTCGACAGCACGTGTTGACGGTGCTTTTCGTCCGAGCAGACGAACGTCGGCACATTCGACAACAGCGGGTCCTCGCCGAGGTAATAACGAATGATCTCGGGCACATAGGCGTAGACTGCCTTGTCGTCGGCGATGCCCGTTCCGGGAGCGTTGGCCAGAGCTACGCGTCCGTTACGATAGGCGTCCAACAAGCCGGGCACGCCCAGCAGTGAATCTGAACGCAATTCGAGAGGGTCGAGGAAATCGTCGTCGATGCGGCGATAAATCACGTCCACGCGGCGCAGACCATTGGTCGTCCGCATGTAGACGTACCCTTCGCTGACCACCAGGTCCGAGCCGGTGACCAGCTCGATCCCCATTTGCTGGGCCAGGAACGAATGTTCGAAGTAGGCCGAGTTGTAGACGCCCGGCGTCAGCAGCACCACGACCGGCTCCAGCACTCCCGGCGGGGCGACATACTGCAAGGTCTCGAGCAAGCGGTCGGGATAATCGTCAACCGGCCGCACGCACAGCCCCTCGAACACTTGTGGAAAAGTCCGCTTCATCACTTCGCGGTTTTCCAGCACATACGACACGCCCGACGGGCAGCGCATGTTGTCTTCGAGGACATAGAAGCGTCCGTCGGCGTCGCGCACCAGGTCGATGCCCGAGATGTGGCACCACACCCCGCGCGGCGGATTCAGTCCGGCGCAGGGAGACAGGTAGCACTTGCCCGAGTGCAGTAGCTCTTCGGGGATGATGCGATCGCGGACGATCTTTTGATCGTGATAGACGTCGTCGATGAACAAGTTCATCGCCGTGATGCGCTGGCGCAGGCCGCGTTCGATTTGCTCCCATTCGTGCGATTCGATGATGCGCGGCACGATGTCGAAGGGCCACACCTTTTCGGTGCCGGCCTCGTGACCGTAGACGTTGAAGGTGATGCCCATGTTCAGCAGGGCCAGTTCGGCCGCCTGCTGGCATTTCTTGATTTCGTTGAGGCTGAGAGCCTCGATCTTTCGGACGAGCATTGCGGCGCCTGCTCGGGGCTGGCCGCCGTGGTCGAACATCTCGTCGTAAAACGTGCCGGTCTCGTATGCTTCGAAACGCATCTGCGGAATTCCTCCGGTCTTTCAAGCCGCGATCGGATTTCCAGGCGCGCCCATATCATAGCCGCGCAAGGACATCGATCTCATTCCATGAACCCAGGAGCCGCCCCTGGTACGGAAGGCCGCTACGCACAAGTCTAGGGCGCAGTAGCACATCTCCAAGCAGCTAGCTCGGGCGGGCGATGCGAAGTGGCCGGAATGGATATCGGCATGGGCTGCCGACTCGCGTCAGTGGCCAGGCGTGCGAAACCGGCCTGAACGCGGAATTTCGACCACGAGGCTTGAGTATAGCAGAGCTAGCGCCTGTTGAAAGGCAATTCGGGCAGGCTGGGAAAGGGCCAGACCGGCCGGTTATTTCGACCGGGGCTGCCGAACCGAGGCATTTCCAGGTGCCAGCGTTCTCGGGAAACGGGTCCTGCGAACCGCCAAAAACTTGTAGCAAGCGGCTGGAAAAAGCCTTAGTCTTTTTGTTGGGCCGCTCGTTCGATCGGCCCATTGAGCGTTTCCTTTCTTGCCGCAGGTTCTCTTCGGCTTTGCAGAGAGGGAATATCGCGATGCAATCCACGTTGCGCGCCGGCTTCACGCTGATTGAAGTTCTGATCGTCGCCGCGATCGTCGGGATTCTTGTCGCCTTGTTACTCCCCACCGTGCATGCGGCGCGCGAAGCCGCGCGTCGCGCGCAGTGCCAAAATAACTTGCGGCAGTTAGGGCTCGCCCATCACGCTTATCTCGGGACGCACGGAGTATTCGTCTCGGGTTGCCTGTTGCAGGCGAATCCGCACGATGCGACCACAGCGGACTTCGGGCCGAGCGCCTGCACACTGTTATTGCCTCACCTGCAGCAGGCCGCGATCGCGTCTCTCTATGACACGAGCAAGAACGCCGCAGATTGGTTTGCCCAATCACCCAGCCTGGTCGCATGTTCGATCAGCACATTCATTTGCCCTTCGGACGACAAAGAGAATCCGATCCAGGCCACGATCCGCACCGGCCTGGCGGAGGCGCCGGTCCGGACGTTTATGTTCGGTGCACAAGATTACATTTTTTCGGCCGGCGTGAACGACGCGCTGTGTGATCATGGCGAGGTCGTACCCGCTTGGGAGCGCGGGATATTTGCGATCAACCTTCGAACGACCGCCGCCGCGATCGGCGATGGGCTGAGCCACACGTTCCTGATGGGCGAAGGAGCGCAGGGCAAACGCTGGCCCGCCCGGCGAAATCTTACCGACAGCGCGCCTGCCATCGGCGAACAGCTTGACGGGCTTCAAAGTGGTGAACAACTGCCGTTCTGGGGCTGGATCTTTGCCGACGTTTCCTGGTTCGACGGTTACATCTCGGGCGGGCCTTTCGGTACGACGATCATGCCGCTCAACCAGTATCCGGTCCTGCAGACATTGGCGAACCGCGCACACGTTTTTCTGGCGCAAGCGCCCGGCGCCTGCAACAGTAGCGCGCATGAGTTTCCGGCCAATCATCGCATGAGCGGCTTTCGCTCGTCGCATCCCGGCGGTGCGAACTTTCTCTTTGCTGATGGCAGCGTCCGCTTCGTCGATCAGGCGATCGATGCGGTGAACTACGTGCCGCAAGGGTCGTCGCGCGACAGAACGATCCTCACGCGGGGCACGCCCGCTAATTGGATCGAGAGCGGGCCGGTCGGCGTCTACCAGGCGCTCTCCACGCGCGCCGGCGGAGAAAATGTGGCGGCACCGTGAAGACGGTTCATGCCGAGACATGTCGCGGCGCTGCGCTTACGTCGCCCGCCGCCATCTTTTTTTGCTGACCGCAATCGCAATCACGCCCGCCGCGACCAGCGCGAATGTCGATGGCTCAGGTATCGACGTGCTCAATTGCTGGGAGAACATCCACGGATAAACGCCGTATTGGTTCACGGTCGAGTCGCCGTAGACTTGCTCCCAAATATCATGCGGGCCGCCGGGAATGATGGTCATCTTTGGATGGCCCCCCGCATTGGCAAGCGCCTGATACATATCGACCGAATCTCCGACCGGCACGGTTTGATCGGCGTCGCCGTGGAAAATCCAGGTCGGCACGTTCTTGATCGCCGCGGCATTCTGCGGGCTGTCGTTTCCGCCGCCTGACAGGGGAACAGCGGCCGCGAACATGTTGGGAAACTCGCTGATGTATTCGAACGTTCCAAATCCTCCCATCGAAAGCCCCGTAATGTACATCCGGTTGGTCTCCACGGGATAAGCGGCCTCGACTTGCTGGAGGATTTGCATCGTCAAATCCTGAGGGTTGTACGAACCGAATCCTGACGAGGTCGGCAGTTGCGGAGCGAGCAAGAAGGCCGAGTAAGGGCCGCTGCGCGTGGCGGAAATCAAACCGTCGATATGGTTCGTCACTTGATCGGTGTTGTCGGTGCCGCTCTCGCCCGATCCATGCAGAAACAGGACCAGCGGAAACTCCTCTCCCGGCGTGCCAAAGCCGTCGGGCAGAAACAATCGATAGGCCATCGTGTGGCCCTGGCCATCCGAATAGGTCAGCGCCAGTGAGTTGCTGAGATCCGTGGCACGCGCATTCCCGGCGAACGTGGTGATCGCGGCCCCGACGAGCATTGCCACCAACTGCGCGCGAAATGCGGGTTTAGCCTGGCATTTATTTCTGATCGATGCTGCGACGCTCTTGCGTAATCCACGGACAAACAACATCCCGATGCCAGCGGCCAGCAGGATCCAGGCGGCCGGCTCGGGCACGATCGCAATGCCGCGCGGGTAGGACAGGCCGGTGACGAGCGTCGTGTTCACCGGCGCGCCCGAGGTCGTGTATTCGCTGATCGTTCCCAGGTATTCGTTGGTGATATAGAGATGCGATCCCAAGGCCGTGATCGGGCCTGGGCTATCCAGTCCCGTAATCAGCGAGCTGTTGATCGGTTGTCCGTCGACGGTGTATTCGCCCACCGTTCCCGAGGCGATGTTCGTCACGTACAGATTCCCTCCGGCAACGGTGATGCCCCCGGGATTGTTCAATCCTGTGATCAGGTTCTTGTTCACCGTTACGCCCGCGGTCGTGTATTCGCCGACCACTCCCTTGCCATTCCCGCCACTACCGGCGCTGACGACAAAGACTTTGGTATCCGAGACGGCGATGCCGACGGGATTCGACAACGCGCGCGCCAAGCCCGAGCCCACGAGCTTTCCCGCCGTGGTGTACACACTCACGGTCCCGCTGTTTGCGGTGATTCCGTTGTTCGTCACGTACAGATTATTTCCCGAGACGGCAATGCTAGTGGGGTGATACAGAACCGGGACCAGAGCGGCGTTCACGAGTTGCCCGTCGGTCGTGTATTCCGCAATGCTGCCGGTTCCCGTGTTGTCAAAGTATTTAGCGACAAACACGTTCGACCCAGCGACCGCGATGCCCGTCGGGCGGATCAGATTCGACACCAAAGGGCGATTCACACTCGCCCCTGCGGTGGTGTAGGTTTCGATCGTGCCGTCGTCGAAGTTGGTGACGAAGATCTGCGCAGCGCGAGTGGGCGCGGCGCATAGAGCAATCGCGGCGAGTGTGAGCAGAGCAGCAGAGCCGAAGAAACGCGGCGGATTCGATGCGGCCGCGCGAGGCTCGGGCATTGGGATACGATGGTTCATCGAGTTCAACATGGCTCGTTCTCTGTGTGGTGTTCGATAGTTGTTCTTGCTGCGGGGCAATCGGTGAATTGGCAAACGGTCGCGAGTTGCTGTGGCACGAGGTCGCAGGCACGCTCGTTCTTGGCGATGGTCCGATTAAATCGGGGGATCGCGCGCCAGCTATCGCGTCATATCGAGGGCGGGAAAAGATGGCGCGCGAGTGCGAGCGCGGAACGAATCATCAATCGCGGGGAGCGAAGGTTTTTCCCGCCAGTCGAGATTTGTGAGCGCTCGATTTACGAGAGCTTGCGCATTAGCGACTCAGCGTGACGCAGTTCGAAGAAACGGTGCGGCGATTACCGCTCCGCAGGTACCGCGGAAGTAGCCCCACCGTGAGAACCATTTGAGAACGCCCCTCCTGCCCTAGGAAACGCGACCGCCAGTTTGGGGAGGAATATCACCGCCGTCAAGCATTTGCTACACACAAATCTCGCGGGTTTTGACGATTTCGCGTTTCCTTCATACTTCAAAAGCAATAACGGGCACATAACATACTTCGAACTGGCCGAGTGAAGTCGTGTAAGTTCGGGCACTTAAACTGCACGATATCGTCTCAAGGCGAATATCTTGCCAGCACTTGCACGGGCCATTGCTGGCATGTAATCTCGCCTTTGCTACCTCTCTCGATCCAAGGGGCACGCTGGCCAAACGTAACTCTTACCGTTTGCATTTCGTTCCAGCGCCCTGCTTCCCGAATCATGTGAACGGCTTCGGCCGCGACGCGTGCGGCTCACAGCTGCACTTCGGCATACCCCAGGGTCAGCGTCTGTAGCTCTTGGACTGTTAGGCGGTCTTTTGCTTTTGATGTACCGATATCGCCGATCCTCTTGAAACTCCGATCGAGGAAAATTCTGAATGAGCTTGATTCGCAACTTGATCATCGTTGCCGTTACGGTCGCCGGCATACTGGCGCCGAACTGCGCCAGGGCAACAGTCGCTTACAGCATTCTGGACCTGGGTAGCGCCGCAAGTTTCACGAGCCTCAACAATGCCGGCCAAATGGCGGGCTTTGGAAGCAATCACGCCGTATTTTATTCGAACGGGTCTTTGACCGATCTCGGCACGCTCGGTGGGTCATTCAGTTTCGCCGAAGGCATTAACAATGCCGGTGATGTGGCGGGCTACTCGGCCGTCGACAGCGGCCCCGGCAGCCACGCCTTTCTCTATTCCGGTGGCACAATGCACGACCTCGGCTCGCTCGACGGGGCGATGTTTAGCAAAGGCTATGACGTCAACGACAGTGGCGAGGTGACGGGGGATTCGAATGGCCATGTGTTCCTGTACTCCGGCGGCGCGATGCATGACTTAGGCACGCTGGGAGGGACCGAGGGTCACGGTAATGCGATCAGCAACAATGGTCAGATCGCGGGATCGTCGAACATCACCGGTGATACCGCCGATCACGCGTTCCTCTACTCGGGCGGATCGCTGCATGATCTTGGAACGCTTGGCGGCACAAATAGCGAAGGCTACGACGTCAACAATAGTGGCCAGGTCGTAGGCTACTCACTCACGACCAGCAGTGTGCAGCATGCCTTCCTTTATTCGGGCGGCATGATGCACGACCTAGGGACGCTCGGTGGAACATCCAGCTCGGCTGCCAGCATCAACGACAACGGTCAAGTGGTGGGCATGTCGGCCATTACCGGGAATGGTGCGCAGCACGCGTTCCTGTATGCAGGTGGAACGATGATCGACCTGAACTCACTGATCGACCCGTCGTCCGGATGGGTGCTGCAGGATGCCAGAGCCATAAACAACGGTGGGCAAATCCTGGCCGACGCAAGATTCGGCGTCGAAATCGATAGCGTTCTTCTCACGCCGGTGCCCGAGCCTTCGAGTTTCGCGCTTTCCGGCATGGCACTGGCCGGCATTCTCATTGTGGCCGGCCGGCGACGTTGATCACGGTCGCCGGGTGAGACCATCGGCAGAGACGTCAAGCGTACGCTCATACGGCGTGTGAGCTGGCATCCTGGTACAGAGTGTTTTCGACTCAGCCCGGGTCGTATCCCAGGTTTGGTGCCAGCCAGCGTTCGACTTCGGTGAGCGGCATGCCTTTGCGGCGTGCATAATCTTCGGCCTGATCGCGCGTGATACGATCGACGGCGAAATAGCGCGCCTCCGGGTGGCCGAAGTACAGACCGCTAACACTGGCCGCCGGGTACATCGCGAAGTTCTCGGTCAGCGTGACCTGCGCGTTGCGCTCGGCCGAGAGCAGATCGAACAGGATCCGCTTCTCGGTGTGGTCGGGGCAGGCCGGGTAACCGGGGGCGGGGCGGATGCCGCGATACTTCTCATCGATCAGCTCGTCGTTCGAGAGTTTTTCTTCGCCGCCATAGCCCCAGTCGCGCCGCGCTCGCTGATGCAGCATCTCGGCGAAGGCCTCGGCCAAACGATCGGCCAGCGACTTGACCAGGATCGATCCATGATCGTCATGCTCGGCCTCGAATCGTTGCACGAGTTCATCCGTTCCGAGCCCTGTGGTGACGGCGAAGGCGCCGATGTAATCCTTGCGTCCGCTTTCCAGGGGCGCGACGAAATCGGACAAGGCGTAGAACGTCTTTTGCCCTTTGCGTTCCCATTGCTGGCGCAGCGTGTGAAAGCGGGCGATCTCGCGATCGCGCTGCTCGCTGGCGTACACGACGATATCGTCCCCTTGCGAGGCGGCGGGCCAGAAACCATAAACGCCCCGGGCCACCAGCAAATGTTCGTCGACGATGCGATGCAAAAGCCGCTGCGCGTCGTCGAATAGCTCCCGCGCGGCCATGCCGACGGTCGCGTCGTCGAAGATCTTCGGGTATTTGCCACGCAATTCCCAGGCCTGAAAGAATGGAGACCAATCGATAAATGGCGTCAGATCGGCGAGTGGCACGTCCTGCAAGATGCGCACGCCCAGGAACGACGGCACATCGATCCGGACCTTTGTCCAATCGGTGGCGAACGGCTGTCGCCGCGCGTCATCGTAAGAGACCAGGTGGACCTGCTGTCGCTGCTGATAAGACTCGACCAGTTGTGCCTGCTCGGCACGATTGCGCTGGTCGAATTGCTCACGCGACTTCGGATTCAACAGTTTTTCGACCACACCCACGCTGCGCGAGGCGTCCAGCACATGGATCGTGGGGCGCTCGTAGGACGGCGCGATCTTGACGGCCGTATGCTTGGCGCTGGTCGTGGCTCCGCCGATCAATAGGGGAGTCTGAAAGTTCTGCCGCTGCATCTCCTTCGCGACATAGACCATCTCATCCAGGCTGGGCGTGATCAGTCCGCTGAGGCCGATCAGGTCGACCCCTTCCTTGACGGCGGTTGCGAGAATCTGCTCGCAGGGAACCATCACACCCAGGTCGATGACCTCGTAATTATTGCAACCCAGCACGACGCCGACGATGTTCTTGCCGATGTCATGCACGTCCCCTTTGACGGTGGCCATCAGGATCTTGCCACGGGACTGGCCCGTGCGTCCGGTGCGCGCCTTCTCCTCTTCCATGTAGGGCATCAGGTACGCCACGGCACGCTTCATCACGCGAGCACTTTTGACGACCTGCGGCAGGAACATTTTCCCCTGGCCGAACAGGTCACCCACGATCTGCATGCCGGCCATCAACGGACCTTCGATGATGTCCAGACAGGCCGGATAGAGTTGCCGTGCTTCTTCGGCATCGGCTTCGATGAAATCGGCGATACCGCGGATCAACGCGTGCGACAGGCGCTCGTTCACGTCGGCCTCGCGCCATGAAAGATCGGCCGTCGAGCGTTTGGTGCCCCCTTGCTTGAACGATTCGGCCGTCTCGATCAAACGCTCGGTTGCGTCAGGCCGACGGTCGAAGAGGACATCCTCGACGCGCGTGAGCAACTCGGCCGGAATATCTTCGTACACGGCCAACTGTCCGGCATTGACGATGCCCATGTCCATGCCTGCGCGGATCGCGTGATACAAGAACGCTGCGTGCATCGCCTCGCGCACGGGCTCGTTGCCGCGGAACGAGAACGAAATGTTGCTGACACCGCCCGAGACTTTGGCGCCGGGGCATACCCGCTTGATTTCGCGCGTGGCTTCGATGAAGTTGATCGCGTAGCGATTGTGCTCCTCAATGCCCGTTGCCACGGTAAGGATGTTCGGATCGAAAATAATATCGGTGGGCGAGAAGCCGACTTTTTCCGTCAGCAATTTGTAAGCGCGCTGGCAGATGCGAACTTTGTCTTCCTTGGTCGTGGCCTGCCCTTTCTCGTCGAAGGCCATGACCACTACGGCGGCGCCATAGCGATGGGCCAAACGGGCATGGTGCAGGAACTGCTCTTCGCCTTCTTTCAAGCTGATCGAGTTGACGATCCCTTTGCCCTGCACGCAGCGTAGTCCGGCTTCGATGACAGACCATTTCGAGCTGTCGACCATGATCGGAATGCGCGACACCTCGTGATCGGCGGCGATCAGGTTCAGGAAGCGCGTCATGGCCGCTTCGCCGTCAAGCATGGCTTCGTCCATGTTGACGTCGAGAATGTTCGCGCCCCCTTCGACCTGGCCGCGCGCCACGACGACCGCGTCTTCCAACTGGCCGGCCAGCACCATGCGCGCAAACTTCTTCGAGCCGGTGACGTTGGTACGTTCGCCGATCATGGTGAAATTGCTGTCGGGACGCAGCGAGAACGGTTCTAATCCGCTGAAGCGGGTCATCGCGACCAGCTTCGGCCGCTTGCGCGACGGCTTGCCGCGCACTGCTTCGGCAATTGCGCGAATGTGCGGCGGTGTCGAGCCGCAGCAACCGCCCACCAGGTTCAGCCAGCCATTGGACGCGTAGTCGGCCAGCGTGCGGGCCATTTGGTCGGGCGATTCATCGAAGCCGCCAAAGGCGTTGGGCAGCCCGGCGTTCGGATAGCAGCTGACGTAAACCGGCGCGATCTGCGACAGTTCTTCCAGGTAGGGACGCAATTGCTCGGGGCCGAGTGCGCAGTTGATGCCGACGCTCATCAGGTTGGCATGCGAAATCGACGTCCAGGCCGCCTCGATGGTTTGGGCCGACAGTGTACGGCCTCCCTGGAAAATCGTGATCGAGGCCATCACGGGCAAACGCACGTCGTGATCGACGAAGTATTTGTCGATGGCGAAAAGGCAGGCCTTCAGCACGAGCGTATCGAACGCGGTTTCCGGCAGCAGGATGTCGACGCCCGCTTCGACCAGCGCCGCGACCTGCTCGTAGTACATGTCGACCATCTGGGCGAAGGTCGCGGGGCGAAAGGCCGGATCATCGACGTTGCCGGCCACGGAAAGCTGTGCCTTGGTCGGGCCCATCGAGCCGGCCACGAAGCGCGGCTTGTCGGGCGTGCGGGCGTTCATCTCTTCGACCGCACGGCGGGCGCAGGCCACGGCCGCGAGGTTGATATCACGGACATAGCGCTCCAGGCCGTAGTCGGCCATCGAGAGCGAATTCGCGTTGAACGTGTTGGTCTCGATAATGTCCGAGCCCGCCTCGAGGTACAGCCGATGGATTTGCTCGATCGCCTCGGGCTGGGTAATCGACAGCAGGTCGTTGCACCCTTTCAGCGAGGGGAAGGGATGATCCGCGAAATGCTCGCCGCGGAAGTCCTGCTCTTCGTACTTCAACCCCTGAATCATCGTGCCCATCGCGCCGTCCAGCACGAGGATACGATCGTCCAGCAGTTGCTCGAGAAGTTCGCGGGTGTGCGCTTGATTGGCGATAGCCATAGATGCTGTCAAACCCCGGTCTAATTTGGGCTGCGAAAATAAACAAACGGATCCCGCGAGCGGCAGCGGTTAGCGTTTCGACGCCAACTCGGGGAATCTTATGGGAGGAGGGCAATAGTCGATTCGGCGATGCGACTTGCGCCAGCAATTCCCTCGGGACAGGCGGCCGTAGACGAGGCGTCCCCCCCGAGTAGAAATCCAGGGCGCAACGTTGCGGTGCCCAGGATCAAATTTCCCATGTAAGCCGCGTCAGAGCAAGCCGTTACTTCTCTGGCGCCCTTGGTTTGTGGGGTTTCAAAGGTCCGGTGTGCCTGGGCTGGGGGTACGGGGGCTGTCATTACATAGGGCGCCGTGACGGCGACGCTGGCGAAGCTTACCCAATGCTCAGCATCGCGACAGGGCTCAAGATCGCTATATCCCGGACCGATAGAAACTTCGGGATACTAGCGTCCCCCAGGCCGAAGTAGGCCGCGAGGTTCGAGTTCTCGAACTGCCCGCGGTCTTCCCAGTCGTCTTGGTCATTTCTCGTTCAATCTTCAGCCGCTTCGGTGCCCTTCATGGAACAGCCGCTTCGTTCGCGCTCGGCAGGGGCGTCACTCGCGATTACGGATGGAACTTCAGCACTCGGCACGGTGGCCGCAAGAGAGCAATACGTTTTGTTGCGAGTGCCCGACTGCACAACTCGGATGGTGGCCAAAGAAGCCGCTGACGCTACGTCGGCGAAGGTCGGGTCCGGCTGGTTCGGCAAAGTCGCCGCACTTGTCGAAGGGTTTAACGGCCGTTGGCGGCGCCCCCGGGCTCTATTCGCGACCACGCTGGGGGTAGGCCTGGTGTTATTGGTTGTCGCGCTGGTCGCGGCCAACCGTCATAAGCCTACGCACCATGCGGTGGGCGAGGAGTCGAACAGCGCCCCGCCGGTGAAAGCGGAACGCACACTCGCAGACAATCATCCGCCACAGGCCAATACGGCCGGCGTGTATGACGAAGCCCCTCCGTATAAGCCGGGGGATGAAAACCAAGGCCGCTCGAACCAGGCAGCCCGCGTCGAGCCAGGTTCGCCTATCGCGGCCGAGGCAACGACCGGACCTAATGCGCAAGCACGCCGGACGTCGGCGCCGATCGCGCACATCGAACAACGAATTGACCGCGCTCCTCTTCCCAATTTCAATACACGATGAGCAGTCTCAACAAAGCGTTTATCAAGGCGTATCGCAAAAGCGCGGTCGAGGCGAAGCCGGCCGGACCACGGCCCCACTTCATCGCCGCACCGACTGGGCCTGCGAAAACGGCAGCCAAGGTCTCGCTGAATCCGCCGGCCGAGCATGTTGCCGCTGCGGTACCAGTTGCCACGCCAACCGTCACGCCAACCGTCACGCCGATGGTCGAGCGTACGATCGCGCAGACGCCGGTTGTCGTTGCGCCTGTGGAAACACCACAGCCACTCAAAACCAAATCGGTAGTGCCGGCGGCACCGGCACCTGAGCCGGCCGCGGATTCGATTCCGATTACGGTCGTGGATCGGGCGCACGCCACGGTACGACCGCCGCACGCAAACTTCGCCGATCCGCCGCGTCCGTCGACGGCGGCTACCATCAGTGCATCGCCGGCCGCTACGAGCGCGCCGCTTGCGACGCCCCCCTTGGACACGCCGCCGGTCAGTCCCCGGCCCGTGATCTTGCCGATCTCGGGACCGTCGCCCGTATGGCGACCGGTGTTCGAGGTGTCGAGCTTTTCCTGGCCCGAATTGACGGACGTGTTGCTCGAAGCGGCAGCTGCACAGTTCCGCGCTGCGGCCAGCGATCTGGCCGAAGCGTGCCGGCGCCATCGCAAGCTGGTGACCGTCACGGCGTCGCACCGTGGCGAAGGATGCACGGTCGTGGCCCTTGCATTGGCCAAGGCATTGGCCGATCAGCAACAGCGCGTGATCCTGGTCGATGCGCATTTCGACGCGCCCGGTCTGGCCGACAGCCTGGGGCTGGCCGCGCAGGTGGGACTGGAAGACACGTTGACCGGAAACAAACCATTGATCGAAGCGCTGGTCGAATCCTTGGAAGATCGGGTCGTGGTGCTGCCGCTGCGGCAACCGGCCGCGACCGATTGGCGTTTGAGCATCGCGCGGCTGAAAAGCTCGCTCGACGAATTGCGCCGCCATTGCGACGTAGTGCTGATCGACGCCGGACCCTTCGGTGACACTGGGGATCGGCGGCGGTTGCTTTCCTGGGCGGCCCCTTGCCGCGTCGACCGAGCCTTAGTAGTGCGCGATCTGCGCGCGACCAGTGATGACGAAGCCGCCGAAATCGAGCGGCGACTGCACGGCTGCGGCATTGCGCAATGGAATTTTGTCGAGAATTTCGCCGTCGCTTAGCGCGGATCCACCTATTCAATCGGGCGATTCGAATCATGTACGAAGCCTACTGGCAGTTGCAGCAGAAACCGTTCGCCACACAGTGCGAAGCGAAGGCCTACTACCCCACCGAAACGCATCAAGGAGCGCTTCTGAAGCTGCGCTACGCGATCGAGAACCGGCGTGGCGCGGCCTTGTTGATTGGCCCCTCGGGCTGCGGCAAGACGATGCTCGTGCGGATGTTGGCCGAGCAACTGCCGGAGAGCTATCGCCCCTTCGTGCATCTGGTTTTTCCGCAGATGCCAGTTGCTGACCTGCTGGCGTATCTGGCCGTCGAACTGCAAGCGACTTCGGAACGTGATTCCGCGGCGCCGTCGACCGACACCAGCGTGCGGCGGATTCAACACCGTCTCGCCGAAATCGCCGCCCAAGGGGGGCACGCCGTCATCGCGATCGACGAAGCGCACCTGATCGACGGTGGTCGGGCCTTCGAGGCGCTGCGGTTGCTGTTGAACTTCGAAGCGGCAAGTGGACCTGCGCTGACCTTGCTTCTGGTCGGTCAGACCGGGCTGGCGCCGATGCTCTCGCGGATGCCTCAGCTAGAAGAGCGGCTGGCCGTTAAATGCCTGATCCGGTCGCTATCGATCGAAGAGACCATGTCGTATGTACAACATCGGCTGGCCGTGGCGGGGAGTGACCGCACAATCTTCGAGCCCGCCGCGATCGAGGCCGTGCATGAAATGTCGCACGGTATTCCGCGACAGATCAACCGGCTGTGCGACCTGGCTTTGCTGGTCGGCTTTGCCGAAGAATATCGCACGATCGGGCCGGCCCACATCGAGGCGGTGGGGCAGGATCTGGTCACCATCACGTCCTGCTAGGACGACGGGTTTGGCGTCGCTTCCACCATTGTGGGGGGGCGAGGCACTCTTGGCCGTGCTCTCGGTGTACGACTGATCTTGCCCCGGTGGATCGTGGCTGCTAGCGTACCGCCCCCTTGCTTAGTGGGGGATGTGTCGTTTGGCGTCAGCACGAGGCCATGCCGATGCGCTGGGTCTGCGTTCAACTCGCGCGATCGATTCTGATTCTGTTGTTCGCCGGCCATGCTTCGCAGGCTGACGAGCCGTTGGGCCTTTCGCGCTGGCCCGTGATTCGCGCGAATTTTCTGGCCGATCCTCCCAATGTCGTCGCGCCGACGCGCGGCGGAACGCAGTTGTGGGGGGACGTCGTCTGCTGCGGACGTTGGCGCATCCAGCGCAACGTCATGACAGGCCATTGTCGCCTGCTCGATCCGGACGATGTGCGGCGAGCTTGGGGAAGCCAGGATTCGTGCCAAACACATTTGAACGACCTGAAACGGCGCGGCGTCGTCGAGCCTGTACATGGGACCGTGGTGTTGGTGCTGCACGGCCTGTTGGGAAGCCGGCAACAGATGGCCCCCTTGGTCGAAGCGTTGGAAGAGGACAGCACTTGGACCGTGATCAGCGTCGCTTATCCCAGCACGAGGGCGTCAGTAGCTGACCATGCGGCGGCGCTGCGTTCGATCATGGCCAATCTGCAGGGAGCGCGCGAGATCCATTTCGTGGCTCACAGCCTCGGCAACCTCGTGATTCGTCACTACTTGTCAGACCATGCGGCCGCGCACGAGGGTCGTAGTGATCCGCGGCTGGGGCGGTTTGTCATGCTTGGTCCGCCCAACCATGGCTCGCGCGTGGCGGACACTCTGGGGGGCAATGCGATCTTCGATACGACGCTGGGAGAATCCGCCCAGCAATTGGCGCATCGCTGGCGCGAGTTGGAGCCACACCTGTCGACGCCACCCTGCGAGTTCGGGATCATCGCTGGCGGCCGAGGTAATCAGAGCGGGTTTAATCCGTTGCTGGATGGCGACGACGACGGCACCGTACGCGTGGCCGAGGCCCGCCTGGTCGGGGCCAGCGATTTTGTCCTGGTCGACGCGCTGCACTCGTCACTGATGGCCAATCGATCGGTCCAAGAACTGACACGTCGTTACCTGCACACCGGTTCGTTCCGCAGGGACGGAACTTGCGAGCCGATCCGGGACGAATCGCACGACCAACCGTGACGATCAGTTCGTCGCGGCGACGTTGGCGTACAGGTCGAGCGAGGAACGGTCGGCGATGATCGTGAACAAGTCTCGGATCTGCCGCAGCCCGTCGACATACCGGAATTCGCTGGGGACTTTCGCACTTTTCATCCCCAGAACGTAATAGTCCGCTTCGGCCGTCAGCAGCCGCTGCGGCGATGTGTCGCTCGGGATCGAAGCCTCGCCTTCGGACTCGGCGAAGCGTAACGCGCCAAAGACTAAACGCTCGGCGTCAGCCGTGGGGACGATGCCCGATGTGTCGATCACGATATCGGCTGTTTCGACTTCCTCTCCCTCGGTCGAGCGGATTCGCAGCCGGAAGCCGGTGACTTCGTCCTCTTCGGGAAGTTCACCGGGGGCCAGGTCGCGCTCGATGCCGATCACTTCGCGACCGACGAGCAGGTTGTCCACTAGCAGGTCTGATTGCGCGAGAGGGACGAAATACAGCTCGGCCAGCTCGGCCGCTCGCAGGATCGTCTCAGTCGGTGGCGGTTGCCAGTTGGGTTGTTGAGCGGCTAACGCCGCGATACCCAGCGGCGAAATGCTTTCGCGCCAGGCGCAGTGCCACGTGGCGTCGGTAGTGAGCAGATTGCCGGCAGCGACGTTTCGTTCGAAGATACGCACGTCGTAGCCCAGGAATCGCGCGTAGAGCGCGGCTTCAAGACCGATGGGGCCTGCGCCGATGACGGCGACCGTGGCGGGGGTATCAACTGCCATTTAACTTTCGTACTCCATTCATCCTCGGTCGACACGAAACGCGGCCAGTTCCAGTTCAATCGGCTGGCCGAGCATTGCTTGCCGCATGATGACGGCCGTGCCCGGCGAGAGTTGCAGGCCGGCTCGAAAATGTCCTGCGGCGACAAAGGCGTTCTCGAAGTCCGGCACGCGCCCCAGATAGGGGCGCTCGTCGGGAGTCATCGGTCGCAATCCGGCCCATGATGTTTCCAGCGTAGCTTGTTGCAGGCCCGGGACCAGCTCGCCCGCGAATCGTAGCAGCTCGCCGATGGCCTCGACCGTCGTACGTTTCAGAAATCCAACGTCTTCCTCGGTCGAACCGACCAGCACACGGCCATCGGCGCGGGGTACGAGGTAACGCTTTCCGTCGTTGATAACGCGCCGCAGTAATTTCGCTGGGGCCTGCAAGAGCGCGATCTGTCCGCGAATCGGCTTCAAGGCGATCGTCGTGCCGAGGCGAGCCAGTGCGGCCTTGCTCCAGGCACCCCCGGTGACACAAATCGCGCCGGCAACGTGGCGATTCGCAGCGGTTCGCACGCCGGTGACCCGTTTGCCCGCGATTTCGAAATCTTCGACGCTTTCCCCTTCGGTCAGACGGACACCTCGCGCGGCACAAGCTGCTCGTAAAGCGCGTAGATGGCGGGGGTTGCGTAGTTGAGCTTCGTCGGGAGCGAACAAGGCATCGTCGTTCTCTGATTCTGCGTTCTCAGAATCGGTCTTGGCCCAGGCAAGTGCTGGTTCGATATCTCGTAGCTGCGAAGCCGTGGGGAACTCGACCGAGATGCCGAGATCGCGCCATTTGTGTCCCTGCTGCCGGACGGCCGTTGCTTCCTCGGCCGTCCGAGCGAGATACAGCCCTCCGGTGCGGCGATATTCGTTATCGATGCCGGTTTCTTCGCGTAACTGAGCCGACCAGCGTGGGTGCAGGTCGTGGCAAAGGCGGATCAGACGCTCGTCGGCCGTTTGCGGGTCTGTGATATTGCCGGGGGGCAAAATGCCGGCGCCAGCCCAGGATGCCTCGCGTCCGGTGGTGCCGCGCTCGACGACGTGGACCGACGCGCCTGCGCCCGCCAGCTCATAGGCTAGCGAGAGGCCGATTACGCCCCCGCCGAGAATCAGGCAGTCTTCCGCCACGTTCCGCTCCGTTTTTCAATCGTCGGACGGCGATGTTGCCCGTCCCAGCGGCCATTCTAGAGCGTGCCGAGGGGGCGTCGAGGGCCAGGACATGGTCGCAATGCAACCGCTCTCGCCCCTTGGGGCACGCTGTCGCGAAGCCGCAAGAGATTGCACGGCTAATCGGCCGAACGGCCTGCAATCAGGCGCCGCAGCAGCCGCAAGTCGATGCGCCCGCGAAAGCGCTCGCGACCATCGATTTCGACCACAGGCACGCACAAATTGTAGCGATCGCGAAGGTCAGGGTACTGGTCGATGTCGACCTCGCCAGGTTCCAGACCGTGCCGGCGCAGGAGTGCTAGTGCGTCGTCGCACAGGTGGCAGCCCTGGCGGGTATAGAGAACGACCTTCACGCGGATCGAGTCCTTCGTCGGTAGCGTTTTCAGGCGCGACGAGCTGTCGCTCGACATCATTCTAGGACGTGATCGCGCGTTGCCGAGAGACGAATCTCGGATCGGCAACTTCGCTACTTTTGTTTTCGCAACGTTCGCGCTTTCGTGATGAGTGCTGCGAGGTGCTTTCAGCGCGCTCATGTGCGCGAAAGTTCGCGCGCCGATTTCGAGGCGCGCATTCAGGTTTTTGGGGTCTCCTGCAGCTTCTCGGGCGGAGGGACTACGGGGGTCATTTTGGAATGTCAAGGGCGGTAAAATGGAAGTCGTAAGGCATTGAAGTAATGCCACTTACGTAGGTCGCTTGCTTTCTGATCCAACGGCCCGCTAGGATGAGACTGAGGGCCCTGTCCGGGGCTTCCCCACTGGGGAGGCCGGGTGGGGCCTTTAGCGTCCAGTTTCCATGATGGACCGACCGGTTTGCGATCCTCAAACGCAGACCCGCCAGGGATTGGTTTTTGAACCGCTACTGCTTCCTCATCCCTGGTCTTTTTTCCTGGTGTGGTCCGCGATGCGTGCCGTCAGAAAATCGTATAAACGAGGTCCGATCCCCCACGAACGGAGTACGGCGCCGGTGGCTCGTCCTGCGCGGCAGGGGGTCCCATTGAGTAATCGTGCTCGTTTCGGGCACCGTAACGAGCGGCTCCCCTTTGCCCCGCCCGAGAACTGGTACGAACCGCGCGAAGACGGCGCGAACTACCGTTTCGTCATCCAGGATCCAGGTGTCGGATATCAGCACGTCGTGACCCCCCAAGAGGTGCGCGACCGCTTGGCCCAGTTGCCCCCGTCGTTTCTGAAGTCGCTCGAGGTGGTGCAATTCAGCCGCATCACGCGCAAGAAGCAGAGTTTCCCCTGCTACGGCATGCAGTGGGGAACGACACTGTACCTGTACCCGATCGAACTGGGCTTGGTCGAATACTACGACCAGCCCCCTAAGCCGAATCAGCGCAACGAGGCCAACATGTATGGCGGCCGGTGGTTGCGCAATCCGGGTGGTGGCTGGAAGCTGGTTTGGACCGAGGCCGCGATCAAGGACTTCTATCTCAACAACATCCTGATTCACGAGCTTGGGCACCTGTTGGACGATCGGAACTCGCGCGCGATCGACCGCGAGCGGTTCGCCGAGTGGTTCGCTGTGCGGCACGGTTATCAGCCCACCAACGCTGAGCGCAGCCGCAGCCTGAAGAAGCCGGTCCGCCGTCGGCATCATGGCCAGCACTGATCGCGCGCATTCGCTGAGCGCTGCCGCCATTATGCTGTGCCGTCCGCGAATGGACACGAGTGACCGAAAACCGTTGGACGGCGGCGCTTGCGCACTTCTATAATGAATGCCACGGAACTGGCTGCCGTACAAATCTCTTGTCACGGCGTACTGACGGGATTTCTGGGAACGAGGCACAGGCTTTGCGCATGCGCACGGCAATTCTTCTCGTGGCCGTCGCTGGATGGTCCCTGACGATCGGGTTGGCTGACCCCGCCATCGCCGACGAGACGGACGACGCGATCAAGTCTGTCGATCAGTCGCTGGCCACGGCGGGCAAGGCATTCCGCGAAAAGCAGCTCGATAAGGCCGCTGCGGCGCTGGCCGAAGCCAAAACAACGCTTAAGAGTGTGAGCGACGGCGACCTCTCGCCTGCCATGCGCACCAAGGTCGATGCACTCGAGGAGCGCATCGCCGCCGGGGATCGGGCGCTCACGAAGCTCAAGGCACCGGCGACCACTGCCCCCGCAGAGTCAAAAACCGGTGCTCCGGCAGATAAGGCGACCGAGAGTAAAAAGAAGCCGGCCGGATCAACCCCCGCAGCAGCAACTGCCAAGGCCAAGAAGCCAGCTAAGCCGCGTAAGACCGCCAAGGCCTTGCCGACAGGACCAAGTTTCACATCCGATGTCGCACCGATCTTGATCGCCAAGTGTGGCAATTGCCATGTGCGCGGCTCGCGCGGCGGGCTGAGCATGGCAACGTTCGCGGCACTCGAGAAAGGGACGCGTAACGGTCCGATCCTCACCCCCGGTAGCGCTCAAGACAGCCGGATGGCGAATCTGATGCTTTCGGGTGCGATGCCCAAGACCGGCACCAAAGTCACGCCCGAGGAGTTGGACCTGATTTCGCGCTGGATCAATGCCGGAGCACTTTTCGACGGCACCGATCGCACAGCTCCATTGGGCCAGAAGCCGTCCGAGACGGAAATGGACGGGCTCGTCAAAGCGACCGGCAAAGAGAGCGTGCAGTTCGCCCGCGATCTGGCTCCGGTGCTCGTGAAGCATTGCGTCGGCTGCCACGGTGGCGACAACCCGGGCGGACAGTTGCGGCTCGAAACCTTCGCCGGACTGCTGCAAGGAGGCACGACGGGCAAGGCCATCGAAGCGGACAAGCCGACCGAGAGTTTACTGCTGAAGCGAATTCGCGGCATTGATGGTGACCGGATGCCGCTCGATAAGCCGCCGCTTTCGGATCAAGAGATCGCACAGTTCGAGACCTGGTTGAAAGAAGGAGCCAAGTTCGACGGCTCGGATGCGGCGGCGCCGCTGCGCGTGGCGGTCGAAGAATCGCTCGCCGGTCGGATGACGCATGAAGAATTAACCACCAAGCGAGTGGCCCAGGCGCACAAGTTGTGGGCTCTGGCAGCGCCGGACGAAGCTGCGCAGGAGGTACAGACCTCGAATTTTATTCTGATGGGCAACGTCTCGTCGGCGCGATTGAACGAGATCTCGGAACTGGCCGAGGCCGAACGCGTCAAGATCGTGAAGCTGTTGAAGCTCGACCCCGAGACACCACTCGTGAAGGGGACCCTGGCCGTTTTCGTGCTGAAACGGCAGTTCGACTACAGCGAGTTCGTTCGCATGGTCGAGGGGCGCGAAGCACCGCGCGGCGCTGCAGGGCATGCGAACGTCAAAGGTTCGGACCTGTACGCGTGCGTCACCGCCAGCACGGACAACGACGCGATCTTACCGGCCCTGATTGCCGAGCAAATCGCTGGCGGGTTTTTGTTGAGTTTCAACAATCTGCCCCCCTGGTTCGCGGCCGGAGCAGCCCGCGCGATCGCAGCACGCGTCGAGCCGCGCAACCCGTTAGTGAAGCAATGGGAGGCCGACGTGCAAAACCTGCCGGCGACTGATACGCCGGACGCTTTCCTATCGGCCACGGTGTTCGATGCGGAACTGTCCGCGCGCAGCTACGCCTTTGTCCGCAGCCTGACTCAGAAGCTGCCGGCGTTTCAATCGCTGATCGCGGCGCTGGTCGAAGAACGCGACTTCGAGCAGGCCGTGACGGACACTTTTCGTTCGAACACGCGAGCGTTGGTCGAGCTGTGGCTGCGGCGCAAACCGGGGCGCGGATAGCGTCTGTTCTGGTAGAGTGCCCTGTGGGCACCGCGGCGTCGCACGTGATTGCATCGTGCAATCAATTCACCGTACGAAATCTACGATTCTTTTTGGCGGCGATATTCGGCTTGCCGCTTCAGGCTGTCTTTGGTGAGCGACGGCAAGAGCCACCCCGTGGTTGCCGGCCATAGTGACGTTAACTTTGCCAGCCAACCACGGCTGCGGGGAAGCGTTACCTCGAGCGGTCGTCGCAGCAACACGTGGTCGAAAATCGCACTTCCGACGTCTTCGACGGTCAAGAATCGCTTCGAGCTAAACGTCAGCGCTGCGGCCGCGTGCGACATTTGCAGATCGAGCATGGGGGTCTCGACCGCGTCGGGACAGACGCACGAAACGCTGACGCCATGCTCGCGCAGCTCGTGTGCCACGGCCAGCGTGAAGCCGCGGACGGCGAACTTCGACGCCGTGTACGAGGCGATGCCTGGGATCGGCGCGATGCCGGCCATCGAGGCGATATTGATGATATGCCCATGCCCTTGGCGGACCATCTGCCGGGCGGCCGTTTGCGTGCCGAGCATCACGCCACGGGCATTGACGTCGATATGCAACAGCATCTCCTCGGGCGAGATGTCATACACGTAGCCCGGCTGAATGATACCAGCGACGTTGATCAGGACGTCGAGACGCCCGAATGTGTTTATTGTGCGGTCGACGGTGGTTCGCCAGGCGGCCGGGTCGCGCACGTCGAGCGTCGCTGTTTCGACCTGGGGCGAACGCCACGTTAGGCGCTGCGCCTCGCGGGCAAGTGCGTCGGCATTGAGATCCGTCGCCAGCAGGCTGTGTCCGGCCGCTACGGCGCGCTCGGCGAGGTGCCGGCCGATGCCGCTCGCGCAGCCGGTGATGAGAAAGACCTGCGGCGATGACGGGGCATGCATGCGCGGCGACATTTCGGCGGAAGATTTGCGATAGAGATGGCGTCGTTATTCTGGTCCGGCCGATGTCGTGCGGGAAGAGGGAAGGCTGGCGATGTTTTACGAGGATATGCACTGGCTATGTTCGCCATGCTTATTCCAGCCTTGCCGGAAAAAGCATGGCACGGGGAGTTGCCGGAAACGTTCGGCACAGGGCATCGAGTGGCGAAAGGCTAGGTTCCTTGCGTGCCGCGCATCAGGCGGCCGATTTCTTGTGCTTCCGCATTTGTGCTCTCTGCCAGGTGACGACTGACTTTTTCGCGCCGATCGGCAGAATGGTTTTGGCCGAGCTTCCATTTCGCCTCGAGCCGGATGATATCGATCTTAAACGCGACGATCTGTTTGACGAGCCGCCGGTTGTAGGTCGTCGTGGTGTCGAGCCGCCAAGGCCGGGGCATCGATTGTTCGTAGAAAGCGACGTAGTCCGCCACGACTTGCATCGCCACTTCCTCGTCGTCGATCATTTCGCACCGGCCGGTCGCGTGAACCGCCAGATAGTTCCAGGTTGGCACGACGTCGTCGGCTTCGTACCAGGTGGGCGAGATGTAGGCGTGCGGCCCGTTGAAAATAGCGAGCACCTCGGCGCCGGCCATGTCCCGTGAATGCGGATTCGCGCGGGACATGTGTCCGACTAGTTGGCCATGCGGCCCGACGTCGCGCCGCAAAAGCAGCGGCAGGTGGGTCCCGCAAAGTTCGCCGTCGCAGGCCGAGACGACCAGGCCAAAACTGTGCGCCTCGACAAAATCGAAGACGGCCGGTTGGTCGGGCCCCTGAAAATAATTCGGAATGTACATGGTTTTTGCTGAGAGGGCTGGAGCGATCGTTACAAGCTGGCTGGGGGACATGCCGGGAGTCGGGCAGGTTCGCTCCCCGCGACTGGCTTCGCCGTGGGGCGCGGCTAGGATTAGGGGGACGCTGGCGGCAGTTATACATCTCTCAGCGACCATTCCACAGCATCACTGTTCCCCAGCGCGCCGGTCTGGCGTGCGATCAGTCAATACCTTTCGGAGTACACGGCCGTGTCATACGGACAACGAGACGACTACGAATCCAGTCAAATGGCTTATGGGCCGGGGCGTGGCAATTCGGGCTGGAAGGTGCGGCTCATGCTGGCCGCGCTGATCGCGCTCGTTTCGATTATCTCGTTCTATGGCATGACGACCGAAAACCCGATCACGGGCGAACATCAACGCGTCGGCATGAGCGAGGACCAGGAAATCGCCATGGGACTGCAGGCCGCGCCGCAGATGGAAGCCGAGCACGGCGGTTTGAGCGCCAGCCCACAGGCACGCCAAACGGTGGATCGAGTCGGTGAGCGACTGTTACGATCGTTCGACGACGACCTTGCTAAGCACGGGCGGAAGAATCCTTACCCGTTTAAGTTTCATCTGCTGAACGATCCGAAGACGATTAATGCCTTTGCGCTGCCGGGCGGGCAGGTGTTTATCACGAGCGGTTTGTACAAGCTGCTCGAGACCGAGGGGCAGTTGGCCGGCGTGCTGGGACACGAGATCGGCCACGTACTGTCGAGGCACGGCGCCCAACAGCTTGCCAAGCAGCAGTTGACCCAAGGGCTGGCCGGCGCAGCCGGTATGGCGGGCGGGGATCAGAACACAGCGCAAATCGCGGCCCAGGTCGGGGCGCTTGTAAACATGAAGTACGGTCGCGGCGCTGAAACCGAAGCCGACCAATGGGGTGTGAAGCTGGCGGCCGAGGCAGGCTACGACCCACGCGCCATGATCGGCGTGATGCAGATTTTGGACAAAGCTTCAGGCGAGGGCGGTCCGCCAGAGATTCTCAGCACGCACCCGAAGCCGGCCAACCGGATCCAGTACATCAAGACCGTGATCCAGAAGGAATTTCCGAACGGCGTGCCGGACGGGTTGCAGCCGTAGCACCACGCTGCGGTGTTGCGTCTGCGATTGGCGATCCCGTAAGGTGCCTTATGGGCACCGTCGCGTCCAGCTTGGTTGCATGGTGCATACAGTGCATCCTTACAGCATGCACTTATCGCGGCTTGTCGCTGACGACCTTGCCGTCGATCACTGTGCCGATGCAGTGCGTGGTGTATTCGAAGGGATCGCCGTCGTAGAGTGCCAGGTCCCCGTCTTTGCCGACTTCAAGCGAGCCGACGCGGTCGGCAATGCCCAGGATCTTGGCCGCGTCGATCGTGATCGTCGATAGCGCTTGCTCGCGCGAAAGGCCGTTGGCGGCGGTCAGTGCGGCTTCGAACAGGACCACGCGAGTTTTCGGCACGTATGCTTCGTAACCGCTTTGCAGCGCGACCGGGATGCCGGCGTTTACGAGCCTGGCTGCCGTCTCGAAGCTGAGGTTCTCTTTGTCGTCCGTCGCCCGGGCCATCGAAGGATGCACGATCACGGGAACGCCGGCGGCCTTCAGATCGTCAATCGCCAGATAGGCTTCGGCCCCGCTGTCGAGAATGATCTTGATGTCGAATTCTTTCGCCAGCCGCAGGGCGCTTTGAATGTCCTGCAATCGATCGGCCGTGATGAGCAGTTTCAACTTGCCGTCGAGCACCTGCATTAATGTTTCTAGACGGAGATCGCGCGGCGGCGGCTCGGCCGGCTTGGCTTCTTTGGCGGGCTCGCCCGGCTTGGCCGGTTCGGCAGGTACGAGCTTGGCGGCTTTGCGAACCTTGTCGCGATATTCTCGGGCCTTGATCAACTCACCGCGAAGTAGGGCCATCATTTTGCCGCGCGTGCCGGGAGACTTGCCCTCTGGCTTTTCGGCGTTTGTGGCCAGCGTCGCCGCCACGGCGTAAGCATCGCGTAGCAGCGAATCGCCCACCGTGTTCCCGACGGTCTTCACGATCAAGGTCTGACCCGACATCAGCTCGCCAGGCGCGTGGCCGGTGTGAACCGTGGTGATGCCGAAGCCGCGCACCCATTCGATCAATTCATCCTGGGCGTTATAGGCGTCGATCGCGCGCATCTCGGGCTGGATCGGCGCCGAGCGTTCGAACTGATCCTGATCGCCTTGCTGATTCAAGAGCCCCGAGAATCCGACGGTTGCATGGGCGTCGACCAGGCCGGGCGTTACGACGGCCGCTTCGAGCACGCGGAAGCCGTCCGGCACTTTCACATCGGCAGCCTTGCCAAGGGTCACGATCTTGCCATCCTTCACGATGACGACACCGTCTTCGATCGGACGACCGGCCATCGTATAGACGGTTTTGCCGCGTACCGCGATCTGGGCGCGGACGCTTCCTGGCGATAACGCCACGAGAAGTCCACAGGCGATGCCAATCGGCGTTAATGATCGTCGCATTGGTTGAACCAGCGTCATTGTTGGTTGGCTTTCAGCAAGTGATCGAAGCAGCAGTAGTAAGGGGCCTGATCGTGGGCCGCCCCGTAGCCGCCGACGGCATAGAGATGGTCCTGAGCGTTTGTGCGGTCGAAGGCCTTATGACCGTCGACCCACGTTTCCAGCACGTGCGAATAAACGCTGAGAGGATCACCGTCGAGAATCACAAAATCGGCGTCTTTGCCTACGGCCAAACTGCCGATGCGATCCTGCAGTTCGAGCATCTCAGCCCCGGCGATGGTCAGAGCCTCGAGCGCCGCCTTGCGCGACATGCCGGCTCGCACGCCGAGCGCGGCCATGCGGCGAAAGACACGCGAGTCCGTGATCCAATCGTCGGTGTGGAAGGCGACACGGACCCCGGCCCGTTCGAGGACGCCGGCGTTGGACATTTGCATATCGCGGGCTTCGAGCTTGCCGCCGGGGGAATCGATCAGGATGACCGAGCAGGGACCCTTGGCCTTGGCGATTTCGTCCGCGACTTTATAGCCTTCGCTGACGTGATGCAGCACGACGCGGAAACCGAACTCCTGCGCCAGGCGGAGCACTGTCATGATGTCGTCGTGACGATGCGTATGATGATGCACGACGCGCTTGCCTTGCATCGCTTCGACCAGCGCTTCGAGATTCAGATCACGTGGCGGCAGCTTCTCGGGATCGCCTTTCGCCTGGTCGACCTTGTATTGATACTCGCGGGCTTTGATGTACTGGTCGCGAACCAGGAAGGCGCTCTTGCCGCGCGTGCCCGGAAACGGCGACGGCCGCATCGAGTTCGTGCCATTGGCCATTTTCAAGCCACCGGTGGGTTTGCCGGACGCGTCGAGAATGAACAGGTCGTCGATCTTGTCGGGCGTGTGCTCGCCGAAACGCAGCTTGAGATACACAGTTTGACCGCTGATCAAATGGCCTGAGCCGGGCATGACGTTGAGCGTGGTCAGCCCGCCAGCCAGAGCGCGCTTAAAGCCCGAATCGAGGATGTTGAGCGAGTCGAGAATTCGCACGCCGGGCTGAATCGGTCCGCTGCCATCGGCGCCGCCGATGCCGCCAATATGGCTGTGCGTGCAGATCAGGCCGGGCATGATGACGCGTCCCTTGGCGTCGACCTGCTTGGCGCCGTCGGGAATCTTGACCGACTCGCTCGGCCCGATCGCATGAATCTTTCCGTCGGCGATGATGAGCGTGCCCGAGGGAATTTCATCGCCGGCAATGGGGATGATCTTCGCGCCGACGAAGGCCGTGGGAGCGTCAACAGCCGCGCACGTGGCGGCCAGTGCAAACGACACAATCCCAAGCACAGCTGCGCGTATTGATGTTTGCATAGATCGTTTCAACTAAAGGTCGCGTCTGTTTCGTTCATTGCCGCAACACTCGACATGAGCATGGGGCAAGTGGAACGCTAGTGTTTTTGCCCCTCAGTCAGTGGGTAGCACTCTATCATAGTTCCTGCGGCGCGCGGGAAGAAGAATGAGGCCTGACGGAGGATCGAAAGCCCCTATTCCCCAAGGTCCTGCTCGTTGATCGAATCGAGATATTCCTGCGGAAAGATGTTCTCGGTGTCGTCCAAGCGTTTTTCCGCCGGATTGTCGTTCGGGTGTTTGACGGGTGTCGGTTTTAGCTCGGATTGTGGTTCGTCGGTGAATTGAGAAAGCCAGTATTCGACTTCACTGCGGGCCAAGGGGGTCGGCGGCTTGCGGACCTTGGGCTTAGCGTTGCGGTGGCGTTCGTTGCGCTTGGCCAGCACTTGCTCGTACCAGCGGTCACTGTCGATCGGCTGCGCCTTGCGGCGCCGGGCGGCGCGGTGCAAGCGGTGATCGCTCGACACGACCGTCAAGCGGCGGGGGGCGCTGTGCTTCTGGATCAAGTGCTCGATCAGTTCGTCGGCGCTTTCGTAGCCGGCGGCGAAGCGGACCGTGATGCCGCGGTACACCATTTCGCGCGGCAGGCCGGGGGGCGCCTGGCGGGCGTCGAAGACGACGGTCGTTGCGGCCAGTGCGGCGGGTTCGAGGGACTCGACAACGAAGTTCAGCAGGGCCAGCCGCGAACGTTCGAGGCTGCCCGGCCCCACGCCGGGAGCGATAATGCCCGCCGCATGCATCAGGTTATAGCCGTCGATAATCAGGGCCATAGAAGCTGCCGTCAACGCCACCCACGAAATAGACGCGACGACGGCTACGGCTCAGGCAGGGATCCCAAACAAGTCGCGAAACCATGCGACGAACCTTTTTGCAAGTTCGTTGTCGTGTCGGAAATAATGCGCTCGCATCGCTGTTCCGTACGGACATCCAGGTTCCTCTTGCCATGCCAACCAAGCATGAAGCTGCGCTTTTAAGCGGGCGGTTTCAGCAAACTTGGCGCCGATTTCTTTTGCGGTAGCTGTTGCAGTCTCGGAATGTCCGATAAGTGTATCGTCGGTCGAGATTAAATCGCGAAGGAAATGCTCTAGCGTCCCGTCTCGCTGGTTGTCCGGCATTAGCCAAACGCCAACACGGCTCCGGAATGTTGCCGACTGTCCGATGAACCCGCGCGGTTCCATTTCTTCTGGTGGTTCGAGACCAACAGAAAGCAATTTTGCGCGAACTGCAGCCCAGCGAGCTGCACGGTTAGAATCGGCGTCTACTACAAATGCGATCGGCCTGTCCGTAGATAGCTTTATTGCAGGCGCGATCAAGTTTATCAGCGCGTCAATCCCTCCGGACTTGGCTTTCATCTCAACCTGCTTGACTTCTGGATAGTTGGCAGGCCAAGGGGTTTTATCGTAGTCGATGCCGCTGCGGATTAGCAGGTGACGAATCGTATGGTCATCGTCAGACCCCTCGACGTAGAGTGTCGGCCTCTGCATGGATGAGGACATTATCGCGTCTCAACATTCTGGTTGGCGGCGATCATGATCTGCTCGGCATCAAGCGCTACGGCACGATTCAGCGATCGATCAATCTTCTGCATACTGACCTCGGCACCGAGATGCGGATAGTTCTCGCAAAGCCAGGCCAATCCGCGTATGCAGTCAAGGCTGTGTGTCGTTGCGAAGACGTGTATATTTTTTTCCAGCGCCGCGGTCGCGACGAGTCGCCACATCTCACCCATAATTGAATAGTGAAAGCCGGTGTCGATTTCGTCGATGAGAAGGAAACCATCTGAAGTTTGCGCAAGCGACAGCGATATCTCGAGCAGTCGCCGCATCCCATCGCCATGGCTACCAAGGGGCACGCGCCGCCGTTCGCCTTCAAATGCAGCGACGATCGTGTCTCGGACGCGCGCCGCCCGCTCTGCAGTCAGAAAAAAAATACCATTAAGACGTGGTTCAATAATCTGCAGCGCGCTGACGACTTCTGACTCGCGAGCCTCCACTACGATTCTGTTCCACATTGCCCCTAACGACCGTGGCTCTAACGAGTAGGGACTTACTAGCTCGACTGCCGGTGATGGCTCACGATCGCGACGTAAGTGGCGATTCGGCCGAAAGGCGTCACTTGAAAGCGCGCCGTCTTCAAAGACCGGGATTGCGATTTCGCGATCACCGTAGACTGAAAGGTACTGCGATTCGAGGATCAGGTCAGGGCGCCCCTCCTCAAAAAGTCGGCCTTGTTCGCTTCCTTCAGAAGCGGAAACTACGCGAACGTAAAGCTGGCCGAGTGGCTCTGCACTGATCGAAAAGCCGGTTCCAATCTGAAAGTCATGTCCGTAGAAGAAGTGCGATACATCCAAACTTGATTCCGAATTGTATCGATCGCGGCTTTCCGGCGCGAATATTCGTTCGCCACGTTGTGACGCATTTCTCGCCAGAACTATTGGATCGCCGCCAGTTACGAGCAGATGTATTCCTTCTAGGATCGACGTCTTTCCGCAGTTGTTCTTGCCGACAAGCAGATTGATTCGACGAAGCTCGGAAAGACCGAAATGTTGAAAGCCCCGGTAGTTCTCAAAGTCAAGTTCATCGATCATTTCAATATCCAGCTTGTCGTTGAACTGCGTGGCAACAGTGCGTAGCTTACCATGCAGAATTGATTCTCGGCCACCTGCCCGCCCCTCGCTTTACTGAAAGCATTGTATAAACGTAGAATCTCGACGGACGTATGACAGACGCAGCGATGGAGACTGCCGCGCCCGGCCGATTGCCGAATCTGACCGGGCGATTGGAGGCGGCAACCGGTTTCGCCGACGTCGTGACCAGCCTGCAAGCCGGGCATGGGGCCACGCTCGACGGAGTCTGGGGGTCGAGCTGCGCGCTGGTCGCGGCGGCGCTCTCGAACCATGCCCCGGGGCCGCTGGTGGTGGTTTGTGCTCATCCGGGCGACATCGACGATTTTCTCGACGACCTGTCGCTGTTCGCGCCGATCGAGGCTGCTCGATTTCCTTCCTGGGAGTCAACGACCACCGAGCAATTGATCCACGACGAGGTTTATGGCGACCGCGTACGGCTGCTGAAGCAATTGCTGTCAACGGATAAGAACGCCGCCACGCCGCGTGTCATCGTCACCAGCATTCAGGCGCTCGTGCAGCCGGTGCCGTCACGGGCCAGGCTGGGCGAGCAGACCCGCAGCATTCGGGTCGGCGATGCGGTCGAGGTCGATTCGCTCGCCCGCTGGCTGGCCGAGCAAGGCTTTCATAACACGAGCGCCGTCGAGCTGCCGGGTGAGTTTTCGACGCGCGGCGGGATTCTCGACATCTTTGCGCCCGACTGGTACGAGCCGGTTCGGATCGAGTTCTTCGGCGACGAAGTTGAATCGATTCGCCGCTTCGAGGTGGCCAGCCAGCGCAGCTTGGCTTCGCTCGATGCCGTTGACGTGACGGTCCTCGACCGTACGGCGATCGATCACGAGCATTTCACCGCGTACCTGCCGCAGGGAAGTTGGTTCCTGCTTGTCGAGCCGGCCGAGCTCGAGCAAGAGGGAAAACACTATTTAACACGGCTCGACCGACCCCAGGATTTTCACGCCGTTAATGAAGTGCTGAAGCAGGTCTATCGATTTCCTTCAGTGACGGCGGCGAGCATCGCGGCGGCGTCATTGGAGACGAGCTGCCATCTGAAGATTGAATCGGTCGAACGGTTCAGCGGCGACATTGCGAAGGTGCGCAACGAGCTCGATATGGTGGGGGCCGGGCAACAGGTCTATGTCGTCTGCCAAACCGAGGCCGAAGCACGACGCTTGCTAGACGTGTTCGCCGAGACGCGCTTGGCGCGAGAAGGGCATCTGCACTTCCCGCTTGGCCACTTGCGCGAAGGGTTTCGACTGGTGTCGGACGCCATCGCGCTCGTGAGTGGCAACGAGCTGTTCCATCGCGCGGATTTGACACGTCCTAGCCGGCGCCGTTTAGGACGCGTGATCGACAGCTTTCTAGAGCTGCGCGAGGGGGACTATGTCGTTCACCTGTCGCACGGCATTGGGCGTTACCTGGGCCTGAAACTCTTAGAGAAGGAGGATCAGGCCGAGGAGCATCTGGAGATCGAATTCCACGGCGGCACGAAAATCTTCGTGCCCAGCTCGAAGATCGATCTCGTGCAAAAGTATGTCGGCGGCGCGAAGAGCCGGCCGACACTCGCGCATATTGGTGGGCGGACGTGGGGCCGGCAGAAGGAAGCCGCACAGCGGGCCGTGATCGATATGGCCAGCGACATGCTCGATCTGCAAGCGCGCCGCGCATCGCAGCCGGGCATCACGTTTCCCGAAGATTCCGAGTGGCAGAAGGAGTTCGACGCCTCGTTTCCGTACACAGAAACGCCCGATCAACTCACGGCGATCGCGGCGATCAAGGCCGACATGCGCGCGCCGCGTCCGCTCGATCGGTTAATCTGTGGCGACGTCGGTTATGGAAAAACCGAGTTGGCGATGCGGGCCGCGTTCAAAACCGTGGATACCGGATATCAGGTGGCTGTGCTGGTGCCGACCACGGTGCTGGCCGAACAGCACGGCCGGACATTTCGCGCGCGGATGGCTGAATTCCCTTTCAAGATCAAGGTCTTAAGTCGCTTTTGCTCGACAAAGGAAGAGCGGCAGGTCATCGAGGGGTTGGCCGACGGATCAGTTGACATCGTGATCGGCACTCACCGGCTGGCGCAAGCGGATATCCGCTTCGAGAATCTTGGCCTGCTCGTGATCGATGAAGAACAACGCTTCGGCGTCGACGTCAAAGAAAGGCTCAAGGCGCTGCGCTCGATCGTCGACGTTTTAACGATGACGGCCACGCCAATTCCGCGCACGTTGCACATGTCGCTGTTGGGGTTGCGCGACATCTCGAACCTGGAAACGCCGCCGGCCGATCGGCTGGCCATCGAGACACGCGTCGCGCGATCGAATCCCGAGATGATCCGCCATGCGGTGTTGCGCGAGCTGAACCGGGGCGGCCAGATGTTCTTTGTCCACAATCGTGTACATGACATCGAGAACCTGGCGATCCGCTTGCGACAGATCGTGCCCGAGGCGCGGATTCGCGTCGGCCACGGACAGATGCCTGAAGGCGAGCTGGAAGATGTGATGTTAGACTTCGTCGATCACAAGTTCGACATGCTGCTTGCGACGACGATCATCGAGAGCGGGCTCGACATCCCTAGTGCGAACACGATGTTCATCGATCAGGCCGACATCTATGGCCTGGCCGACCTGCACCAGTTGCGCGGCCGCGTCGGGCGTTATAAGCATCGGGCGTATTGCTATCTGCTGCTGGATCCGAATAAGGCCCTGTCGCCGAACGCGGCGAAGCGATTGCATGCGATCGAAGAGTTTTCGGACATGGGGGCCGGTTTTGCCATCGCCATGCGCGATCTGGAAATTCGCGGCGCTGGCAATATTCTGGGGACCGAGCAAAGCGGTCATATCTCGGCCGTGGGGTACGAGCTGTACTGCGAGTTGCTTGAGCAAGCCGTGCGGCAACTGAAAAAAATGCCGGCGCGCAAAATCGTCGATGTGCATGTCGACCTGCCGGGCGAGGCTTACATTCCCCGCCGATATGTGCCGGACATGCGTTTCAAGATCGACCTGTACCGGCGGCTGGGACGAATCGGCACGCCGGAGGAGCTGAGCGATCTGACGGCCGAGTTGGCCGATCGTTTCGGGCCCTTGCCGGACCAGATGCAGCGTTTGCTATCACTGGTCGAGATTCGAATTCTGGCCCAGCGTTGGGCTTTGGAGTCGATCCACCGGGAAGAAGGCTTCATCGTAATGCGCTATCGCAACGCGAACCTGATCCAGCAGCTAGCAAAGCATCCGAAGTCGCGATTGCGGGTCGTTGACGGTCGCAGCGCTTATCTGCCGGTTCGCAAGGATCTTACCAATCCCGATTCGATCCACGCGGTCATCAAAGCGCTGTTGCGAGCGGATTGAGCTTTCCTCTACAATCCCCACCCGCGCCAGGTTTCTGTGGCCGGCGCGTGCGACCTATCTCCGTCTGTTCGTCAATCATTTCCGAATTCAAGCGGCGCGCGAGGTTCGCCAGGCGGGCGAATGCTGCGCGCCAGAACGTGGAAAGACGAGCTTCGATTGCCACGTAGGGCATCCCAGATTGATCTCTCTGCCGGCGCGGCGCGAAAGCAGCCGTCGCGGATTGCCGGCTGCGCGCTCGTGATCCTTATGGCCGTGGTCGCGACAGGCGACGCGTTCGCCCAGGATCCGAGCGATCCGTACGCTCCGCAGCAGATGATGCCGGTGCCGTTTGGGCAAAGCCCGCAGATGAACCCGAACAACTTCATGATGCCGGGACCGCCGGGCAATGTCGGCACCCCTGCACGTCCTGCAGGATGGCCCGGATCGCCGCCGCCACCAGAGCAGCAAAACGTCGTGCCGATGGGCAAGGCGGGGGCCGTGCCCAATGCGGCGCGGACCGTGGCAGGTACGCCGCAGGGTGGCGCACCACCACCCGGTGCCCCGGGGGCGGTGAACGGTGGCGCATCGCTTCCTCCGAGCGCGAAGTGGAACGGGGACGAGCGTTCGATGCAATTCGATTTGCTCGATCTGGACGGCGCGCGCATCGTGGCGCGAATTGGGCCGGAAGTGATCCAGGAGAGCGAAGTCAAAAGCTACATCGAGGAAGTCCTAGAGCAGAATGCCTCGAAAATTCCTCCGCAGCATTTGGAGAAGGTGCGCGAAAAGTTGATGCGCGACCGCCTCAACCATTTGGTCGAGATCAAGCTGGCGCTGGTCGACGCGCAGCGCAAAGTTCCGACCGACACGTATCCGAAGATCGTGGACGGCTTGGGGGAAGAATTCGAGAACAAGGAAGTCCGCCGCAAGCTCAAGCAATTGAACCTGGGCACGCGCGGCGACCTGGAAGAAAAGCTGCGCCTGCACGGCACGTCGATTGAACGGGAAAAACAGGCTTTTGTCGAGCAACAGTTGGCCTTCGGCTGGATCGGACAGCAAACCCGCACCAAGCACGAGGTCACGCACGAGGATATGCTGGCCTACTATCTCGAACATATCGAGAACTATTCCTTTCCGGCCCAGGCACGGTGGGAGGAATTGCGAGTGCGGACAACCAATTTCCCGAATCGCGACGCGGCCCGTCAGGCGCTGGGAGAGTTAGGAAACGCCGTGCTGCAGGGGGCCAACTTCGCCGAAGTCGCCAAGGCGCGCTCGCAGGGACCAACGGCCGCGATCGGCGGCCAGTACGATTGGACGACCGAAGGAAGCCTCGCTTGGGAGATACTCGATCAGGCGATCTTCTCGGTTCCCGTGGGACGCCTGAGCCAGATTCTGGACGACGGCCGCAGTCCCACCATGTCCATCGTGCGGGTCGTTGAACGGAAGGAAGCCGGACGGCGACCATTCACCGAGGTGCAGGTCGAGATCAAGGAGAAGTTGGCGGTCGCGCATACCGAGAAGGACAAGCAAAAGTTGCACGAGTACGTCGACAAGCTGCGCGACCAGATTCCGATCTGGACGATCTACGACGACGATCCGAAGACCGACGCGACCGCCGCCAAAGAGCCCTCGGCCGACGGTTCGAAGGCCAACACTACGATGCGGCCTGCGACCCCGGCGATGGGGGCGAAAACACCGCGACCGAATCCTTACCTCCGCTAGAGGCCGGTCGCGAGTCAGGCTTGCTTCTCAGGTTAGGGGCGCCGTGGCCGTGTTTGCCGCGGTCATCTCATTTCCCGAAGATCTCAAAGACTTTGAGGCGCAGCTTTTCGCAGATTTGAAAATACGTGCCTGCCGAAGTCGTCCCCTCTGAGTAATCTGTGAAATCTGCGGATGAATCCTCCACGCGCGCACCCTGGTGTACGAGCGATGCCTTCGAACGATCCTCATGTTGCGTTACGACGAAACGTCGAAATCAAGGCGCGGCTGCGCGATCTCGAACAGGCCCGCACCTTGGCGGCCGAGCTTTCCGGTGGAACGCCGCAAGTGCTGCGGCAAACCGATACTTATTTTCGCTGTGCCGTTGGCCGGCTGAAGCTGCGCCAATTTTCGGATGCGGTTGCCGAGTTGATCGCATACGCGCGGCCCAACGACGTATCGCCGCGGGCGAGCCAATACCGCATTGTGCCGGTGGCCGACGGCGAGTCACTGCGAGAAGCGCTGAGCATGTCACTGGGAGTGCTCGTCGTGGTGGCGAAGGATCGCGAGGTTTCACATTACAAAAACGTGCGAATTCATCTCGATCGGGTGGAGCAGCTGGGGACGTTCCTGGAGTTCGAGGCCGTGCTGGAATCGGCGGCGCACCAGTCTGAGGGGGAAGCACTTGTTCGCGAGTTGACGAGCCGATTTGGCCTGCTGCCCGCAGACTTAATCGCCGAGTCGTATAGCGATATGGTGCTGCACTCTATTTCGCAGCCTCCTAAGTAGTTGCTCCGGACCATCTGTCCAACGGTGCGATTACCGCATCTTCTATTAGCAGGATGAATACTGCGCGTGGCGAATTGTAGAATGAGTCTAGCGCCGGTAAACTGCGTTCCTCACCCGCCATCTATCGCCTACCGGCTACGGAGCGCTGAAAATGAGTTCGGTCGTGAATCAAAACGCCGTGCCGGCGAAAACCGCGAAATTGAACCTCGGCGACGTCGAAATCGACGTGCCAATTATCGAGGGGAGCGAAAACGAGAAGGCGATCGACATCAGCCACCTACGGGCTGAGAGCGGGTTCATCACGCTGGATGAGGGGTACGTCAACACGGGCGCCACGACAAGCGCGATCACGTTCCTGGACGGCGAAAAAGGGGTGCTCCGGTATCGCGGCTACCCGATCGAGGTGCTGGCCAAGGAGTGTCGCTTCCTCGAGACCAGCTATCTGTTGATCTACGGCGAACTGCCGAATGTCGAGCAGCTCGAGACGTTTCGCAATAATCTTCGCCGGCACTCAATGCTGCACGAGGAGATGAAAGCTTTCTACAACGGCTTTCCGCGCGACGCGCATCCGATGGCGATTCTCAGTTCGGTCGTCGGGGCGTTATCGACGTTCTATCAAGACTCGCTCGATCCGCGCGATCCCAAGCAGGTCGAGATTTCGGTTTACCGTTTGATGGCCAAGCTGCCGACGATCGCGGCATTCAGTTACAAGAAGTCGATCGGCCAGCCCTTTGTCTATCCGCAAAATGACCTGGGGTATTGCGAAAACTTCCTGCGGATGATGTTCGCCGTTCCCAGCGAGCCCTATCAGATCGATCCTGATTTTGTCGAAGCCTTGAACCTGCTGTTGATCGTGCATGCCGACCACGAACAAAACTGCAGTACTTCGACGGTGCGGATGGTGGGTTCGAGCAATGCCAACCTGTTCGCGTCGATCTCGGCCGGCATTTGTGCCTTGTGGGGACCGCTGCACGGCGGAGCGAACCAGGCCTGCATCGAGATGCTCGAACAGATTCGCGCCGGCGGCGGCGACGTGGGCCGGTACGTCGAAATGGCCAAGGACAAAAACAGCGGCTTCCGGCTGATGGGCTTCGGGCATCGCGTTTACAAGAACTTCGACCCTCGCGCTACGATCATCAAGAGTGTGTGCGATCGGCTGCTGGTAAAAACGAAGATTCAAGGTTCGATCTTCGAAATCGCCCGGCACTTGGAAACGACGGCCCTGTCGGATCCGTATTTCATCGAGCGCAAGCTGTACCCCAACGTCGATTTCTACTCCGGCATCATCTACCGCGCGATGGGCATTCCCGAGCAGATGTTCACGGTGCTGTTCGCCATCGGCCGTTTGCCGGGCTGGATTGCGCACTGGATGGAAATGCACGCTTCGCCGACGAAGAAGATCTGCCGTCCGCGGCAGATTTACACGGGGCCGACCCGGCGAGAATTCGTGCCGCTCGAAAAGCGGTAACGGGCCGGGACTCGCGCCGAATCTCTCCTAGTTGAGCGGTACGGTCGTGCCTCGACGAGGTCGGCCACCGAATGTTTCTGCGCCGCGCAATCTCTCGCTAGCGGCTGCTTTCTTGCGCCCTTTGCCCTCTGGCTGGCCGTACGGTTTTCCGGACCCGCAAAGTTTAACACGCCCCCACTGCGCTGCGTCTGCTTCGATTGGCGCGAACGGTCCGTTTGAACCGATAGGAACACGTAGGGGAAGAGCGCGGCCATCGACCAACGGTGGCCCGATCGGGGGCGCTAATCCATGGCGCTTTCTCACCGCGCGTGGGAATGAGGAGCTTGACGTGAATCGAGCCTGTCGAATTGCTCGGGTACTTTCGCTCGCAATGTTGTGGTTGGCCAGCAACGTGGCCACGCAGCAGGCCGCTGAGATGCAATCGGCGCGCGTCATGCCGATGCGCGGTTCCTCCGGTAGCGCCGGGCCTCCGGTGTTGACGGCGGTCAGTCTCAGTCCTGATGGCCGGATGTTTGCCACCGGCGGTGACGACCACATCGTGCGGATCTGGAATCTCGAGGACGGGGCGCTCGTGCGCGAGCTACGCGGCCACACCGATTGGGTGCGCACCGTTGCGTACAATCCCAAAGGCCAGACCATTGCCTCGGCGGGTGACGATCATCACGTTCTGTATTGGGACGCGTCGACGGGGAAGTTGCGGCAGACGTTGCCCGGCCCCTCGCAAGTGGTTTATTGCCTGGCCTTCAGCCCTGACGGCAAATTGCTGGCCGCCGCGGGCTTCGATAATAAAGTTCGTCTGTATGACGGCGTGGCAGGAACGCCGATTCGCGAACTGGTGGCGCCATGCGCCGACATTCGCGCGGCGGCGTTTTCGGCAGACGGCAAGAGCTTCGCTGCTGCGGGGCGCGATGGCCGGGTGCGCATTTGGGATTACCAGACGGGCGCCGTACTGCGTGATATCAGTGCGCATCGGCAACGCGTACATGCGCTGGGCTTCTCGCCCGACGGCGCGCAGTTGGCCTCGGGGGGCGATGACCGCTTCCTGCGTCTGTGGAACGCCGAGAGTGGCGCCGAGCTGCTATCGATTCCCAGCCGGCCCGGCAAGATTCACGCACTGCGTTATCTCACGCCAGAAAAGCTTGTGACGGGGGCCAGTGACAATACGATCCGCATCTGGGATTTGAAGTCGGGCAAGGAAGAGTCGCGCTTGCTGGGGCACACCGGCAGTGTTTCGTCGCTCGATTATCGCACCGAGACAGGTGTTCTCATCTCGGCTGGCTTCGACACCTCCGTACGTCTGTGGACCCCGCTTGCCACAGAAGGAAAGGTCGTCGAAGAAAACCGCAATCGGACGACGCGGTAATTCCGCCACATCTCGCGCAAATGGACGGTTCCGTCCGGCGCCACGCTCGCAAGGAGGTTGATCGTGGGCTTCTTCAGCAACATATTGCGTTTTTCCCGCCGCCGTTCGACGGCCGAACTGAGGACGGCGCTCCGCCCACGCGACAGCTTGTACCATCGCTGCCGTATCGAAGAGATGGAAGAGCGGCGCTTGATGGCCGCGGATGTAAACCTGGGCCTGGTCTACTACGATCCGGGCAGTGGCGAGGACAACATCCCCAACGTGTTTCAGGTTCAGTTCAACGGTGGCGCCGATGGCACGCAGTTAACGCACCTGTTGATCAATACGGACAAGCTTGGCGACGGCCTGAACAATGGCGATCCGTTCTTCAATACAACCGCCGGCGGACCCGGCGTCTATGGCTATCATCCGTTTCAGGTCGTCTCGAGTGATGGCGTCACGGTGACGAGTGTGACCGTCGTCAATGGCGGACAGTCGCTCGATTTGACCTTCTCGGGTTTCACCGCGGGCAAGACACTGGTCTTTTCGATCGACGTCGACGAAATGGGCCTCACTCCACCGGCCAGCGCCGTGGTGGAAGGGGCCGAGTTCGCCGGCTCGCACGCGATCGCGACGTTCACGGCACCGCATTACTACGATTTGACGAAGTCCGATACCTTCGTCGACGCTTTCGATCCGAAGTTCGCCGGCACCGGTTTGACGTTGCCGCACGACAACTACGATCCGCCAAATCCGCAGCCGTCTTCGGTGCTCACGGCTGGTGCGCTTGTGACTGGCCCGCAGATTGTTCTGCCCAGCAGCCTCAGCGGTATCGTCTACGAAGATCACAATCTAGACAACATTCAGGAGACCGGAGATCCCGGTATTCCCAATGTCGCGCTGACCTTGTACCAGTGGGACGGCGAAGAGTACATCAGCACCGGCCTGACGACGACGACTGACGCCAACGGCGCCTATCATTTCAGCAACTTGCAGCCGGGGCAGTACCAGGTTCGCGAGACGCAACCTAGCGGCTACTTCAGCGTCGGCGCTACGGCCGGCACGGTCAACGGCATGACCGATGGCGTCGTGACCAACGCCGACACGATCAGCAGTGTGGCGCTGTTGGGGGGTGATAACAGCCTTCAAAATGATTTCGCCGAGGCGCTCCCCGGCAAGATCAGCGGCTATGTCTATTACGATCCGGACAACAATGGCGTGAAGGAAACCGGCGAGCCGGGCATTCCCAACACGACCGTCGATCTGTTCGATTCGAACCTGAACCTGATCGGCACCACCAAAACCGATTCCAATGGGTACTACCAGTTCACCGACCTGAAGTACGGCAACTACACGGTCGAAGAAGAGCAGCCTGGCGGATACCTCGACGGCAAGGACAGCGTCGGCTCGGTCGGTGGAACGCTCGCGCCGCCGGATGGCATTACGAACATCACGCTGATGTCAGGCACCAATGCACAGAACTACAACTTCGGTGAATTGCTGCCGGCCACGATCTCGGGCATGGTGCATGTCGACATGAACGGCGACTGCATTTACGAGCCGGGCGAGCCGCTGTTGGCGGGTGTGACGATCCAGTTGCTCGATTCGAACGACAAGGTCATCGCCACGACTACCACGGATCAGAACGGGCAGTACAAATTTTCGAACCTGGCTCCGTTTGCGTCTTACACGGTCCACGAAGTGCAGCCCAATGGCTACTTCGAATTCGGCGATACGGTCGGCTCGGCTGGCGGCACGCTGCAAGGACTGGACACGATCGTAGGCGCGACGCCGGGGTCGGGAGAAAACGCTACGGATTACAACTTCTGCGTGCAGGCTCCGGCCAGCATCTCGGGCATGATCCACGTCGACCTGAACGGCGACTGCATTTACGAGCCGGGCGAGCCGTTGTTGGCGGGGGTCACGGTGCAGTTGCTCAATGCGAGCAACCAGGTCGTCGGCACCACCACGACCGACGAGAACGGTGAGTACACGTTTACAGGCCTCCAGCCAGGCATTTACACGGTGCATGAAGTGCAGCCGGCCGGCTACTTCGAGTTCGGCGATACCGTCGGCTCCGTGGGTGGCACTCTGCAAGGCTTGGACACGATCGCCGCCGTTACGCACGGCTCGGGTGTGAACGCCACGGATTATGATTTCTGCGTGCAAGCTCCGGCGAGCATCTCGGGCATGATTCACGTCGATCTGAACGGCGACTGCATTTACGAGCCGGGCGAGCCGCTGCTGGCCGGCGTGACCGTGCAATTGCTCAACGCAAGCAATCAGGTCGTCGGCACCACCACGACCGACGAGAACGGTGAGTACACGTTTACGGGCCTCAAGCCAGGCACTTACACGGTGCATGAAGTGCAGCCGGCCGGTTACTTCGAATTTGGCGATACCGTCGGCTCCGTGGGTGGTACGCTGCAAGGCTTGGACACGATCGCCGCCGTTACGCTCGGCTCGGGCGTGAACGGCACGGATTATGATTTCTGCGTGCAAGCTCCGGCGAGCATCGCCGGCATGATCCACGTCGATCTGAACGGTGATTGCATCTACGAACCGGGCGAGCCACTGCTGGCCGGCGTGACCGTGCAATTGTTCAACTCGCAGAATCAGGTCGTGGCCACGACGACGACTGATGAGATGGGCGAATACAAGTTCTCCGGCCTGAAGCCGGGAAGTTACACGGTGCATGAAGTGCAACCGGCCGGCTACTTCGAGTTCGGCGATACCGTCGGCTCGGTGGGTGGCACGCTGCAGGGGCTCGATACCATCGCCAATGTGACGCTCGGTTCGGGCGTCGATGCTACGGATTATGACTTCTGCGTGCAGCCTCCGGCGACGCTGGCTGGCATGATCCACGTCGATCTGAATGGCGATTGCGTTTATGAGCCAGGCGAACCGCTGCTGGCTGGCGTTACTGTGCAATTGTTGAATACGGACAACCAGGTCGTCGCCACGACCGTTACGGATCAAAACGGCCAGTACCAGTTCACAGGCTTGCGCGCCGGCAGCTATACGGTACACGAGGTGCAACCAGCCGGTTACTTCGAATTCGGCGATACGGTCGGTTCGGCCGGCGGCACGTTGGCGGGGCTCGATACGATCACGAACATTACTCTCGGCGCCGGCGTCAACGCCACGGATTACAACTTCTGCGTGCAAGCGCCTTCGAGCATCTCCGGCATGGTACACGTCGACCTGAATGGCGACTGTGTCTACGAGCCGGGCGAGCCGCTGTTGGCCGGCGTGACGATTCAGCTTCTCGACTCGAACAACCAGGTCGTCCGCACCGCGGTCACCGACCAGAACGGCATGTACAGCTTTACTGGCTTGCATGCCGGCACGTACACCGTGCATGAAGTCCAGCCGAACGGCTTCACGGAATTCGGAGCCAGCGCCGGATCGGTCGGAGGCATCGTGGTGGGCGTCGATACGATCACGGAGATCCCGCTTGGATCGAATATCAACGCCACGGATTACGACTTCTGCGAGAAGGGGCAGTTGGCGTTCCTGGCGCCGTCGGTCTTCCAGGCGCCCAGCTTGCAACCGATGGCCAATCCGCCCACGCCGATCATCATCATTCCGACGATCCAGGCGTTTCCGGCCACACAGCCGCTTAGCCTCTACTACGGCGGTGGCTACGCCTATGGCTATACGTGGCACTTGAGCGTTATCGACGCCGGCGAACCGCGCGGCACGAACGCCACGGCCCCGCAAATCTCGATGGTCAGTATGAAGAGTGACCCCTTCGCGATGGAGGGAGAAGACGTTCACAACTCGGAATGGATGTTGGGCAACGGAGAAGGCGAAGAGGGCGTAAAGAAATTCGTCCGCTTCGGTATGCGAAACGGCATCCCCGTCACTGGCGACTTCAACGGCGACGGTATCACGGACGTCGGCTTCTTTTACGGCGGCGAGTGGTTCATCGATCTTGATGACAACGGCCAATGGGACCAAGGGGACTTGTGGGCCAAGCTCGGTCATGAAGGGGACTTACCAGTTACCGGCGACTGGGATGGTGACGGTAAGACCGACATCGGCATCTTCGGTCGGGCGTGGCCGGGTGATCCGTCGGCCATTCGCCACGAGCCGGGCTTGCCTGCGCCGGAAAACACCAAGAGCGGTCCGACGAAGAACGTACCGCCGCGCACGGACGAAGCGGCGCTCGGCTTCCGCACGCTTAAGCACACCTCGAAGGGAGATTATCGCGCGGACGTCATCGACCACGTGTTCCATTACGGCACGCCTGGGGACATTCCGGTCACTGGGGATTGGCACGGCACGGGCGTACACACGATCGGCTTGTTCTACAAAGGACGCTGGCTGCTGGATGCCAACGGTGACGGCAAGTGGACCGAAACGGACCACGACTTCCAATACGGCCGGGACGGCGATCAACCGGTCGTTGGTGACTTCAACGGTGACGGCGTCGACGAGCTCGGCGTGTTCCGCGACGGCATCTGGTACGTCGATACCAACAACGATCGCCTGTTGGATGCCAAGGACAAGTTGTTCCAACTCGGCTCGCCCGGCGACGTGGCGGTCGTGGGCGACTGGAACGGCGACGGCATCGACGAGCCGGGCGTGTATCACCCGAGCCGGGGCACAGCCGCTGCACCGGCCGCAGCCGCACCGACGGCGACCGAGTAGCGCCTGCGACAATCAAAACAGTTGCGACGAGTTGGGCGCACGCGTCCCTCGTCGTAACTTGCAGGGGCGGTGACGCGCAGTCTCGATCTAGCACGCGCGTCACGCATCGGAACCTGCGCGAACAGGGCAATGATCGCGCGCTGGACGAATGCCCTTTTTTTGGCGCTCCGCGTTGCGCATCGCGTGGGGTGTTCTCTATCGCGGCGGCTTGCGTCTCGCCGCTACGTCCTTACGGCTGGCGTAATCGTCACAGCTTAACGCTGCGCGCTTTGCGCCCGTACTGATTTTGCCGGCGAAGGTACGCCATTTCCGCAAAATTGGTACACTCCGAATTGCATGAAAACTCTCAAGCCCACGCCCTTGATGCGGACTATAGTTCCGTTGCCGGGTTCCCGGCGACGCCGCATCATGCGGCCCCATGTCTTGTCAGAGCATCATGTCAAACGCACCTTGGAGAGACTGTCATGGGTTGGCATTTCCTTGCGCCGCTGCGCCAGTTCGCAGCCGGGGCGCGTTGGATTTTATTGTGGGCTGGATCGTCGGCTGTCGTTGGGTCTTGGCTGTGCGCGGTAAGCGTCGCCAATGATGCAGTAACGGCAGCCGCGGTCGAGGCCGATGTCCCTGAGCCCGTTTACCTGCTGCGCTTAAGCGTGATCAACGGCGGATTGCCGCGCGATACGGGACAGACGCCGGGCGAGAACGAGGCGCTGCCTGCCGGCACGGCCGAGCCGTTTGCCGAGAGCCGGCCTGAACTCGATCGTTCGCACTTCGCAAACGATGAGCAAGAAGGTACGGGCACTGACGCAACGGCCCGCGCGGCCACGACCACGGATAACCGAGGTAAATTCGTTCCCATTGCTGGTGACTTCGACGGCGACGGCGACAGCGAAACGGGCATCTTTCGCGCCGGCGAATGGTTCATCGATCTCAACGGCAATGGCACGTGGGATCAGGACGACCTGTGGGCCCGCCTGGGCGAGGAGGGAGACCAACCGATCGTAGGCGATTGGGACGGCGACGGTAAAGACGACATCGGCGTCTATGGCCAACAGGTGGTGGCGAACGTCGATAGTGCGCCGGCCGAGCGAGGCTTGCCCGACGCGAACAACGATGTCGTTCGCGACGATCAAAATGACACCGCGGCGCAGACCGGCCGGCCGGTGCGCTACCTGAAACGTGGCGCGGACGGCGACGTGCGCAGCGACGCGGTCGAGCACGTGTTGAACCTGAACACCGATTACGGCCAGGTCGTTGCCGGCGATTTCAACGGCGACGGTATCGACACGGTGGCCATCTTCCGCGACGGGCATTGGACGATCGACGTTAACGGCGATGGTCAAATTACGGACGCCGACGTCCAGAAGGATTTTGGGCAGGCTGGCGATCAGCCCGTGGCCGGCGACTTCGACGGTGACGGCATTGATGAAGTTGGCATCTATCGCGACGGCACCTGGCTGATCGCGATTGAAAAAGACGGTGAGGCAACCACCACCGAATTGCAACTTGGTGGTCCAGGCCGGTTGCCGGTCGTGGGGGACTTCGACGGTGATGGCCGTGACGACGCGGCTGTTTATCGCAACTTTTAAAGAATTGCTGCCGGTGCGCAATCTTACTGGCAGCGAATGTGAGTGTTCGTAGCGATCAGTTTCTCCGTGCGAGCCGGCGGTGAATGTCACAAGTGCATTCACCGTCGGTTTTTTTTGCGTATAGGGCTCGTCGCTGTGGACCGTGGCCGTCGCGCGCCTAGGCCTTCTTCAGCTTTTCGAGTTCGGCCGTGACCTCGGCCAGTTCCTTTTCCAGCCGGACAACTTCGGACGGCTCGTCCATCTGCTTCTTCGCGCCGGCGAGTTGCAAACGCAGCTTCTGCAGACGCGTATTCAACAGGTCGATACGTTTCTTGGCCTTTTTGTCCATGGCTGAGGGCTCGAACCTGTGGGAATCGTATGCGGGGCTGTCGCGATTGGGATCGTGGCTTATTGCTCGGTCGTGATCACCGCGGCGGCAGGGGGTGCCTTCAGCGGCGAGTTCATGGTGATGTTCCGCATCACACCCGAAATGCAAACCAGCAACACCGCCAGCGCGATGTTCAGGTTCAGAAAGGGGCGCGGATTCTGCCGCACCCGCTGGGCCGTGCTCGATCGGCCCGACAGAATGCTGGCGATCGCAAAGATCGCCAAGGCCAGTAGAACCTTGATGCCGAACAGTGGATGGTAAAGCGGCGGAAACTTGTACTTCGCGTTAAGCGTGAAGAAGTTATAGAAACCGCTGATCAGCAGGAACGTGATCGACGCCATGACCCATTTCGACCATCGCGACCGAATGGCCTCGTGGAACGTTTTGCGTTGCGCCTCGGGCAATTCGCCGAGCGCCGGCACCAGGGCCGCGCGCATGAAGATCGTTCCTCCCACGGCGATGATGGCGGGCAGAATGTGCAGCCAACGAAATGCCACGCTGACGAAATCAATGTCCACGCCGTGATTCTCCGCGGAGAGAAATTGCCAAAGGATTATGACGAACCGTGCCGGTAGATCGTAGGTCGCGGCGCGTCGACTGTCCAGGTAGGGGGCAACTATGCTGATTTCAAGTCGGTCACTTCACCCCTTATAATGCTCTGCGGCGGCAGGCACTCCAAGCCGGTAAACCTTGCGCGCATGCGTTCGAGTTTGCCTCTCTGGGGCTACCCCAGGGGATCGTGAAGTTCTTGCCATTCGTCGCGTGAGGGCTGATGCGCTGCACGCATACCGTCTCACGCTAGACCAGACTCGTTGGAGTGTCCTGCCGCTTTTCTTCGATCTATGCACCGACCTGCAGATATCGCGAGCGCCCTGGCGACGGTTTTTCTCGCCGACGTTCTGGATGCCCAGGGAATGGCAAAGCGCGGCGCTCAACTACTCGGGCGCCGGTGGCGGTGGCTCTTGCCGCTGGCGCGCCGCGCGTGCATGGAGTTTGGCGATCGACCACCCCCTCGCCAACGCGTCCTCGCGCAATTTATCGCGTGCGACGACGGTTTTCATCGGGCGTGTCAGAACGAGGCGATCAAAATCATCGATCGCGTTGCAGCCAAACCCGAGATGCGGAAGGTGGGGGTCGCGAATGCCTGGGATGTGCCCACGATCAGGACGACAGGCGAGTTGGCTGCCTGGTTGTGCGTAACCATGCGCAACCTCGAGTGGTACGCCGATCGCGGTGATCTAAACGGCAAGCAAAGCACCTTGGCCTTGCGACATTATCATTATCGAGTGCTTGCCAAGTGCGCGGAGCAGATTCGCCTGATCGAAGCACCGAAGCTTCAATTGAAGAGGCTGCAAAGACAGATCCTGACGGGCGTCCTCGAACGAATACCCGTCCACGATGCGGCGCATGGCTTTCGCCGTGGACGCTCGATCAAAACTTTTGCGGCGCCCCACGTCGGAAAAGACGTCGTACTGCGATTGGACCTGAAAGAGTTCTTTCCCTCGATCCGGGCTGCGCGAGTCCAAGCCCTGTTTCGCACGGCCGGCTACCCCGAACGCGTTGCCGATTTGATGGCCGGGCTATGTACTCACGCCACGCCGGTTGACGTGTGGCGAGAAGCAGCAATCGACTTCGATGATCGACTGCGCGTGGCCCGCAATCGATATTCGTGTCGTCATCTTCCTCAAGGGGCCGTGACCTCGCCGGCGATCGCGAATCTGTGCGCTTACCGGCTCGACTGCCGGATCGCCGGTCTCGCGGGAAAGGTCGGAGCCACCTATACGCGGTATGCAGACGACCTAGTCGTCTCAGGCGGCGCGGATTTCGCGCGCGTGGTTAAACGCTTCGGCCTGCACATAGCCGTTATCGCGGCTGAGGAAGGTTTTGCGGTCAACCATCGGAAAACTCGCATCATGCGCGCTGGCGTCTCGCAACACGTGGCAGGCATTGTTGTGAATGAACGATTGAACACGCACCGCCAGGATTACGATCGGCTGAAGGCCATCCTCACGAATTGCGTACGGCACGGCGTCGTTGAACAGAACCGAGAACATCACGGCGATTTTCAAGCTCATCTACGCGGACGGATTTCCTTTGTCGAGTCGATCAACGCGTCACGTGGGGCGCGGCTGCAGGCGATCTTCGAGAGAATTTCCTGGTAACAAAAAGGCCGTGAGCGTGTCGCGGTAACGAGCTATTGCGAGTCGTGTTTCAAACGGTCCACGAGCGATAGTGCCTCAGCGCGAGTGCCGATTTGCCCGTCAAGCTGTGCGGCGCGGACTTGGGAAAGCAGGAATCGGTAGATCGCTCCTCGCGGGATACCATGCTCGGCCAGATCGTTGCCATCGAGCAATGCGGGCGGATCAAGCTCGGCCACCGGAAGCGCCAGCTTCGCGCGGCAGAATTCCACGTCGTTATTCGCTGCAAGCGCGTGATCGCCGCCGCGCGAGAGTCCTTCGGCTTCGTGCAAGGCGATCAGTTCCACGGCGCCGGCGTCGATGAGTAAAGGCTGCACAACCGACCAGTGCTGGCCGGCGGCATTTTTTAGACGACCGTGATTCGCCAGCAACCATTGCGCCAGGTCGCGCTCTTTGTTCGACAATCGCCAACGGTCGCCGATCGCGCTGGCAACCTGTACGGCCGGCGAAGATTTCATCGTTTGGTCTGCCGACGAAGACTCGGCTGCCGGTTCGTCGAGCGCGTGTAAGAGCGCCGCAAGCGCTGCCGAAAAGCTGGGCGCAGCAATTCCGGCGAGCACCTGCTTTGTGTGTCGCCAGGCGGGAGCTTCGTCCGAGGATGCCAGTCCATTCAACTCAGGTAACAGCACGGCCAGCAGACGCGTACGACGCAATAGCTCGACGGCCGCGGCGCGTTGCGGGTCGACCAGCATCTTGCGCATTTCTTGCGCGATGCGTTCCGGGCTCACAACCTGAATGGTTTCGGCCATTTCGTCGATCGCCGCCAAGGTCGGCTCGTCGAGGGCGAAGTCAAAACCGGCCGCGAAGCGCACGGCGCGCACCATCCGAAGCTTGTCCTCGATGAAGCGAGCACGCGGATCGCCGATGGCGCGGACCACGCGACGTTCGAGGTCGGCTTGCCCGCCGACGTAATCGATCACGCGATCGTCGAGGGGATCGTAGAACAGACCGTTGATCGTAAAGTCGCGTCGCTGGGCATCTTCCTCGGGCGTGCTGAAGACGACCGCGTCCGGATGGCGACCGTCGCTGTATTCAGCATCGCGGCGAAACGTGGTGACTTCGACCATGCCCACGTGCTTCGGGCCCAATACCGCCACGACGCCAAACGCAGCGCCGATGGCCAACGTATGTCTACGACCGAAGATCGTACGAATCTGTTCGGGCGTGGCGTCGGTGGCTACGTCGTAGTCCTTGGGCGTGCGGCCGAGCAACTGGTCGCGCACGCTGCCGCCGGCCCAGAGAGCTTGATAACCGGCCTCGCGCAGCCGCCGCAGCACGCTGAGTGCCAGGTCGCGTTGTGCTGCCGCTGTGGGATGGGTCATCAGGATGGGCCACCGGTTGAAGCCGGCCGATTCGTTCGAGTGGTCCGCTCGAATCGCTTCGACTATTTTGCCGCTGCGCGCTCGCGGAGGTATTTTTCCAGCCCAGGCAGATCGTCGGTGTTGATCAGGTCAACGTCGGCGTCGGCCAGTTCCGCCCACACGGTGGGGTTGGAGGGAATGGCCCAGAAGCGGATCTTGCGTCCCTTGGCGTGCGCTTTGGCGACGAACGATCGCAGCTTCTCTTTCTCGACAGCTGGCATCGCTTCTTTACCTCGCCAAGTGAAGTGGCTTCCCCAACTGTCACTGACGAGCGGCATCAGGTTCGTAGGCACGTCGGAATCAAGATCGCTCATGCGACCGTCGATGCCGGCATAGCGAACCTTGTCGGCCCGGATGCGGTCCGTGGCGCGATCGCCCGAGATAACGACCGTTATGGCGCCCGGGTGAAGCTGGCCATCGCGGACGACAGTGAGCATCTCGGCATATTTCGCCAGGCGTTGGGCCAGGACTTCGTACGTGCGTTCACCATCGGCCTTGATATCAATCAACAACATGCACGGCGGCCCGTCGCGATACACGCGGCCGCCGTTTTCGCGGACGCGGGCCAAGAGCGGATCGAGGTAGAGAGCCTCGAGCGTTTTTTCCGGTTTCACGTCTTTGAGATTGTGCGCGACCAGCAGAGATCCATTGACCAAAAAGATGTCAGCCTCGACGTTGCAAAACCCATGATCGAGGGCATCGAACAGCGGGCGCTTATGCCCGTAATCGTTGTGGGCATGGGCGTTTGCCAGTGGCGATACGTCGGCGGCATTTGCAGGAGCCGTCAGTGAAAGTACCAGCAGAGCCGTCGTCGCGGCGGCGAAAGCGAGCGAAACCAGCGGCGATTGTCGTCGATTCATCGGTGATCCTGCGTCTTGTTGCTCAGCGGGGCGAAGCGTAGATTGGTGTCCTCCTGATTGTCCCAGACTGCACGATAATTGCCAGCCTTGTCTGCGCTTCGTGCCGGGACATTACGATCGACTCTACTTTGATTGGGCCGTGCCGACGCGGCCATTTTCTTCGCTCTCCCGCAGGTAGATCCATTGATGAAAGCGATCGCCGTTTTTCCCGGTAAGGCCAATAGCGTTCACCTGGCCGATTTGCCGAAGCCGTGCGTTGACGACATTCCGGGCGGGCGCGGCGTGCTGGTTCGCGTGTTGAAGGTGGGCATCGACGCCACGGACAAAGAGATCAATGAGGCCAAATACGGTGCGGCCCCTCCGGGATACAACTTTCTGGTGCTGGGGCATGAAAGCTTTGGCATCGTCGAGGAGGTCGGCGCGAATGTGACCCATGTTCGTCCCGGCGATTATGTCGCGGCCACAGTGCGCCGGCCGGGCGGATCGATCTACGATCAGATCGGCAACAGCGACATGACCAGCGAGGAAGTCTACTACGAGCGTGGCATCAACCTGCTGCATGGCTTCCTGACCGAGCATTACGTCGACGATGCCGAGTTCATTGTCAAGGTGCCGGTCGGCTTGAAGCACTTGCACGTGCTGGCCGAACCGATGAGCGTCTCGGCCAAGGCCGTGCAACAAGCTTTCGAGGCACAGCGCCGGCTGAAGGTGTGGCGGCCGCGCGTGGCGTACGTCCTGGGCGCGGGGCAGATCGGATTGCTGACGACGTTGATCTTGCGGTTGCGCGGCTTGGACGTGTACACGCTGGCGCGCACGAAGGCACCGACGCTGAATGCCGAGATCGTCGAGCAACTCGGCGCGACGTACATTAGCACGACCGAGACGCCGATGGAAGAATTGGCTAAGCGCGTCGGTAAGGCGGACATCATCGTCGACGCGACCGGCTCGAGCGCCGTGGCCTTTGGCGCGATGCGCGTTCTCGGTATCAATGGAGTGTTGGTGTGGACCAGCATCACCGGTGGGCTCGAGCACATTCAAGTGCCGGCCGATCAATTGAATCTCGACTGGGTGCTGGGCAACAAGTTGCTGCTGGGAAGCGTCAACGGCAATCGCGAGCACTTCGAGATGGGTATTCGCGATCTGGCCGTTGGGGAAGTGACCTATCCCGGCGTCACCCAGCGCATTCTGACTAACCCGGTCGACGGGCTGGGAAATTACGCCGAAGCGATGCGACTGCTCGTCGAGGAAAAGTCCGCGCTGAAGGTGTTCGTCGACGTCGCAGCCGGCTGATCGTGCGGGTTGTGGCGGCTGTTCTCGCGCCCGTGCGTTCTCAATGCTGTCGCGGGGGGCGTCTCGTTTTGGAACGCGCGTCTCAAGTTTCGACGCGGGGACTTTCCTAGCTCGCGGCAAGCGTGGCCGTTTAGGAAGAATTTGCGGCCGCCCAGGTCGGTTATGGCGCGATCAGGTCGATTCTGCGGCCCTTCGAGGCCTTCTAAAAACCCGCGTGCAAGCACAACAAAATCTTGGCGCGCGAATTGCATTCCTACTCATTGACGGGCCGCGGATAGCCGGGCCATGATAAACAGCCGGCGCGGAAAGGTTTTCCAACATATATTTCGTATTGCCCGGTGAGCAGCAACCTTGGCAATCACAACACGGGGGAAAGTACCATGAAGACGCTAGTTTTGACGACCGCCTTGATCTTGTCCGCAGCGAGTGTGTCGCAGGCCCAGTACGTGACGTACTACAGCAACCCTGTCGTAACGTCGGCGTATTATGCCGAGCCGGTAACGAGCTATTACGCACCGACGACGACGGCCTACTATAGCGCCCCGGTGACCACGGCTTATAGCCCGGTCGTGTCGACCAGTTACTACACGCCGTACACCTCGTATTACAGCGCTCCGTACACGTCGTACTACGGTTCCCCCTACACGTCGTACTACGCTCCCTCGTACTACGGGGCTCCGTACGCGTCGTACTACTCACCGGCCTACTACGGCGGCTGGTACCGTGGCCCGATGGGTCGCTGGCGCTACCGCTAAGTGATCGCGGGAGATGCTTCGCGAAGAAGTACTCGCTAGTTAGAAAAACTTCAAGCGTTCATCGGCACCCGAAGCTCTCGGGTGCCGATTTTTTTTTGCGCCTGGAACGTTGCGCATCAGCGTCGCGTGGCGTCCGCTATTGATCGGTAGGAAGTTGATCGACACGCTTTAAGGCACCGTAAACGAGCACTGACATGATGCCGACTGCCAATAGAATGGCGGCGCCGAAGAACAGGCGACTGTCGAAGGGGCGCCGATTAATGGGCTCGTGAAAGCCGGGATTATTTTGCTCAGGTCCGAGCGTCAGAGACTTGCTTTGATAATGACCACCAAGAGCGGCCATCAAGGTCGCGACATCATAGCGCGGGGATGCCGCTACCGTCGATCCGTAATAAAGCCGATACGGCGCGTGACTGCCGGCGAGGAATTGCAGTTGATACTGGTTTCCCTCGGCGAGCACTTCGGTCACGGTCAGCGGTGGATTGTCCTCGTTGTGTATGACGAGGCGGTACGCCGATTCTCGCTGCTCGGGAAACGAGATCGTCGATTGATCTTGCTTGAAATCTCGGAACCGAATGGCCGAGATCGTCGCACTGCACAGGTCTCGCCATCCGTCGCCAGCGCCAGAACCATCCGGTACCTGAACCACGGCACGCCGTACCCAGTTGGGCATTTCGGACTTCAGAGTCAACGATGTCAACGGTTCGCGGCGACTGCGCACATCAACGATTGTCAGTCGATTCTTTTCGTCTTCCTCGGTTTTCAAATTCGTAAGCGGGTAAGCCGTTTTGACCTCTTTGCCAGGCTCCTGATGCGGAGCCAGATGATAGAAGTCGACGGCATCGATACGCGTCGATCGTTCGCGAACCGTCGTGCGCTCGGTGCGTTCTCGTTCGACCCCTGCGTGAAGATGTCGCGTCAGTTCCTTGAGCGGCTGGCGCTGTTCGTCCGTGACGTCGTCGATCAGCAGGCGAAACTCGCGGAAGTTGTTCGCCGGCAGCGGCACGTCGCGTTTGCTGACGTCCATGTAGCGCGAGTAGTCGAAAATTAGCGCCTCGGGAACCAGCGGTTGCCAATCCTGTGCCTCGGCGCGGCCGAAGACCTGCACATTATGCTGGAAATCGCGCAGCGGAGTCCTCACGGTCAGGCCCGAGGCCGCGGGAGATTTGTTGTCGAGTCGGATGACGATTTCCAGGCTGGGTTGTCCCGAATCTCCGGCAAGCTCTTTGAGAGAAATGACATGGCTCGGGCATGCCTCGCGCTGGTTCGTAGTGCGCGTCGCAATAACTTTGTCGAGCTGATAGGGAACTTCTAGGCCGCCTGAGTCGATGGCACGCACATCGGCAAGCCCGTTCTGCGTGCCGGCGTACACGGGACTGTCGAGCGTGATTGAGAGAATCTCGTCGGCTGTGATATCTGGTGTCGTGATTTCGCGCTGGAATTGAAACGAGTCGAGCGGCGCGGCCTGTGCCGACGGCGCGAGCAATACTGTTAGCAATAACATCGTCAAAAACAGCATTCGCAGCAGCGCTGCCGGCGGCGGGCCGCCCGCAGTAAGTTGCGTCATGACGCATCCTTTCCGTCGGGGATGGTATCGCTGGCGAATGTCGGCCGGTATTTGAGATAGACAAACGAGCCGCAGAGCACCAGCACGCCAAGCACCAGAAACGCGATGATTCGGTACAACTGATCCAGCTGCGCGAGATCGACGAAGAACACCTTCCAGACGACGATGCCGAACAAGGCCAGGCCGACGAACCGCAAGGGGCGCACGCGTTGGCGAATGCCGCTTAGAATCAGGCCTAGCGCGTATAGCGACCACAGAATCGAAACGCCCCCCGATTCCATGCCCGGCATGAAATGGCGCAATAACGTGTGCAACTCGAGCGTTGACCAGACGAAGGATAGGCCCAACGCCGTGGCGCCCAGTCCGAGGCGAGCTTGTTCGGCGGTGAGGTTACCCTGCAATCGTACGAAGGCATAACCCAGGAAGGCGGCAACGAACGCGAAATCCAAGAGGCGCATCGTCGCCGCGAGGAAAGAATAGCTGCCACCGTAGACGAAATGTTGATCCACATTCCAATACGGCAGGTCGAAGAAGAACAACTTGGCCACCGTACCGGCGACGAATAACAAGAGGATGGTTAGCAGCGATTGCGTGCGGAATCGTAGATAGACTTGCAGCAAAACGGCGCACAACGCCGCCCAAAGCAGCGTCAGCATAGGCAGCCTGGCAGGCTCGAAGAAATAACCCACCGAGCGATTCAACTCCAGATGCAGGGCGAGGAACAACGTTCCCAGCATCAGCGTTCCGCCGACAACCAGCGCCCAGCGATCCTCAATCCAGGCGCCGATATCGTCGGCGCTGTCCACGGAAAGTTGGGCGGCGCCGGGCGGATGTTGCACCAGGCGGCAGCCTAGCGCCAGCGAGGCCACGGGGATGCCGAACATCATTACACGTTCGAACATGGCCATGACATAGTCCCAGAAAGGATCCGTCGCGCCCGCCTGGCCGACCAGATATTGGTTCGGGAGGTCGACGAACGCGAATCGCGAAACCACGATCACATAAAGCAAATATGCCAAAATGCGCACAAAGCGGCTATTCAACTTGCCGGCGACCCACAGCATCACCACGGCCTGCACCGCCCAACTGGCGGTGATCCATTGTCGCGACAGCACCAAGGGCAAAGTCACGCTGAGGAATACGGCCGACAGTGCCGTAAAGCTGAGCATCAATTCGCGATCGTGGACCTTCTGCTTCAAAAGAACAAAGACGTGGGCGATGAAGAACGCGGCCATGGCCAGCGTCACCCCGGCTTCGGCGTATTTACCGTAGGCATCGCGGACCAGCACGTAGCTGGTGGCGAAGAAAACGCCGGCATTGGCCCACAGTCCTAGCAACTCGAGCAGCGTGGACTTCACGCGATTCATCACGTTGAAGATGAAGACCGCCGTCGAGTAGAGCACGAAGAATGCCGCGAGGAAGGGAAGTACTTCCCAAAAGTTTGCACGGTGGTACTCCTCCATCGCCAGGAAGAACAACGTGTAGTTGCCCATGAAGCCCAACCACACAAGTAGCCGCCAATCGCGTTTGAAACTGATTCCCAGTACGCCAATGCCCAGCACCAGAATGTAGGTGAACAGGCCGACGAAGTTGGGCTCGCCCGACGCCAGCATCAGCGGTGTCGCATAGCCGCCGATGATCCCCAACACCGCGACCAGCAGGCTGCGATAGGTGACGGCCAGAATGCCCGCCGTGGCCGTGATCAGGGCCATTAGCGCAAAGGCCGGCATGAGACCGATCAAATGAAAACGATTCGCCGCGGCGAAGACGGCCAGATAAAGCACGGCGATGCCGCCCCCCATCAAACCTTGGCCGAGCAGTTGGTATTGCTTGCCTAACATCCGGGTGCCCGCGGCCAGCATCGCGGCACCCGCCACGATCGTCAGCGACACCTGCCCCATCTCGCTGATCAATTGATTCTGCACCGAGTATTTCAAGAAGAACCCGACCCCCATCACGAGAATCACGATTCCGATGCGTAGCAGCCAATTGCTGGCCACGGCGTATTCGAGCGACACGCCTTCGGGTCGGTGGTCCTGACCGACGATGATCCAGTTCCAGATCTTTTCGAGCGCTTCCTTGGCGGCGACTTCGTACCGGTTCGGCTCGCGCGGGGTGTGCTGGACGGTGGCTGCGACGTCGTGCAGTCGCTCAACTTTAGCCGCCACCGATTCTGCGTACGACGGCCGCGGCTCGGGATGGAGGACTCGCTCTGGCTCGTGATAACGTTCCCGCGGTGGCGGAGGGGGCAGCGAGATCGCTGGCTGTTCTACTTCCTGCTCGACCGTGGGGATCGGCAGCGAAGATTCTTCGGCCTTCGCTTCGGGCGCCGATTTTGCAATCGGCGCGACGGCAGTTGACGCGATACTGCTGGTCAAGCGCGCGACGGCCTGACGATTCGTCTCGAGGTCCCGGCGTAGCGCCGTGACCAATTCACTCAACTGTTTGGCGTTGGTCTGTTGCTGCCGTTGGCCGCGGATGATCTGCAGCACTCCCCAGCCAACGAACATCAGCAATAGAAATGTTAATAACTCTGTCATAACAGCCCCTTTGATGTGCTGCGAAATGGCAGCATCCGATCGTATCGATTATCGGTGTCGCGCCTGCTCCGATAGTATAGGTCCGAATATAAGGGCGCATGATGGTATTACACAGTGACAATATGTGGCCGTCATGCTTCCGGCTCGAGCTGAATGACGACCAGCTCAGGCCGGCAGAGAAAACGCAGCCGCGGTGCATTTCCTCGTTCGAGGCCTGTACCGCGTGAGACGACCAGCGTCCGTCCCTGGCCACAGTCGGTGACCCCGGCGGCCCACTGCCGCGGAATTCGCGACAGGGTGACTAGCGGCCCGATGATCGGCAAGCGAACTTGCCCGCCGTGCGTGTGCCCGGCGACCATCAGATCGGCCGACACTTTTCCCAGCGCGTAATCGGGATGATGCCCGAACACGATATGGAATCCCTCGGCCGGTGGCACGTTGAGGAAGGGGTCGCGCGAGTCGGGTTGGCTCAGGCCAGTAATTACGAGCGATCCGCAGATTATGCTTTCGGTTTCCTCGAACAGTCGCGCCTGTGAATCACGGAAAAGTTCCTTCCAGTCAGGCGGGTCGTTATTCCCTTTCACCGCATAAACGTCCGCGCGCGAGGCGATGCCCGATTCAACGAGCAGCTTGCGGAATTCATTCGCCAAGGGGGGCCGGTGGATGCTTTTGACTTGGATGTAATCGCCCACAAAGAGAATGATGTCGGGTTCTTCGGCCAGCACGCGTTCGAGAACTTCTCGCTCGAAATCGCCGATCGTGTCGGTCTGGAAGTCGGCCACGACCGCGATACGAATTGGCCGGTCGATCTTCGGCGAGTGCAACGTCAATCGCGTTACATCGAGCCAGAAGGGCTCGACGTAAAAGCTGTCAACGCCGACCGCCAGTAGTGACACGGCCAATAGAAGCCACGCGATCGCGAGTCGGCGCCGCGAACGCCAGCTGATGGCCGCCAGGGCGGTGGCCAAGATCACGCCATGAACGAACACCGCGGCCGCCAGCAAACGGATCTGACCGAACGGACCTTCCCGCGATGCCGCCGAGAGTAATAACGCCGCAAACGCGACGGCGGCAAGCGTCCCCGCACGACGGCTCAGACGAGTCGTCCTCGCCATCACGATGATGGCCACGAAATCCACCAGGAGCATCGAAACGTTAAATGCCAGGAGCATCTTGCTCATCCGGGCCTTGATTGCCGTATTCGCCACCCGTCGTCGGGTGAGATTGGCTTCTAGACGATCAATCGGGCCCGTTTGTTCGATACGGAACGCCGGACGTTGATAGTTCAGGGGTTTTATTGCCCTTCGGTCGGTCGCCGGGCGGAAAAGAGATTTCTGAAAAAATCTCTTGCAATGCCGGGTCGTGATCCGTAAGTTAACGGCGTTCTTACCACCTGTGGCCCCTTTCTTTATGGGCTGGCTAGCGAAATTGAATTCGTAGCGTCTTCTTCGACGGTGGGTTTCTCTCTCGCGCTTGATTCGTGACGTTCGCGTCACATCGCGCTTGAGCTCATTCCGGTGAGACTACCACCTGCGATTCCGATACACGTTGGGCCAGTGCTGGCAATTATTACATGTTCCGTAGGGATATATTTCAGGGGGATCGGATGACTTCGCATCAATTCACGGTTTGCCTTCGTTATTGCGTCACGGCGGCTGTTACGCTTTTCTCGCTGCAGCGAATCGCTTCGGCCGACACGCAGAATGTTGTGTTCACGATCGATCCGACGCAAAGCACGCTGGGCTATTCGCTGACCGAGTCGACTTACGGCACATTTACGCCTGTCTCGCCGGGGAGCAACGTCAGCGATGTGAGCGGACATTTTCTTGTCAGCTTTAACCCGCTAACCGATACGCCAACCAGCGTTCAGTTCATTGGTGGGGACGGCTATTTCCAGCAGGACTCGGACCTGACCGTACACACCGTCTCGCCGGCGGCGCAAGTTCAGTACAGCAATCTGAGCTGGGATTTCAGCAGCCCCGTGCTGACTAGTTCAAACGGAGTGTTCAATGCCGCGACCACCGGCTTTACGGTGCTCAGCGGTACGTTGGTCGAAACGCCGCCAGGGGGCGCGGCCGGCACGAATGACGAAACGGGATACAAAGGAACCGTAAGTTTCGGTACCTGGACGCTATCGCAATCGGCGCCAGGATCGGGCGACTGGTCGCTGGCGGTCAGCGGATACTATTTGCCGGGTTCGAACAGCCCGACGACGACCGAAAAGTTCACGCTCAACGCGTTGTCGACGGCGCACTTCGGCGCCTCGAATATCACGACCGTCGCGCCTACCGCGACGCATGCCGATGTATTGGGAGGCGCCGCGGCGACGGGGGGCGTATCGATTAACCTGCCTGGGGATACCAACGGCGGTACCTTCAGCGCACAGCAAATTCCGAACAATACCGGCCTGTCGCAGCAAGCGATCCAGGCGGCGCAAGCTAACCCGATCTTCGCCGCCTCGACCGCCGACCTGTCGGTGCATCCGCAAATCTGGAACGTGGAATACACCGGCCTGCAATCGGGGCAGGACGCAACGCTCGTGTTCCATTACGATCCGTCGCTATTGCCCGCCGGCACCGATCAGTCGCAGTTGGGTATCTGGCACTACAACTCGATCGGCAAAGATTGGGAGTTCGGTGGCACGGTCAACACGACCGATCATACGATCACGTTCGTCACCGGAAGCTTTTCGCCGTTCGAGCTGGGTGTGAAGGCAGTGCCAGAGCCCGCGACGATCGTGTTGGGCGGATTGGGAACGTTGGGGCTGCTGTTCGCCAAGTTGCGAAAGCGGTACGCGTAGAGCTGCACGACGTTCTTCACGGTTGCAATTGGGCGAGGGCAGGTTTTACCTGCTCAATAGCAATGTCATAAAAAAGGGGCAGGTTCCATGGGTACGTCGATTGCTGACCGATTGGCCATTGCGCTTCGCGCGTCTCGCAGGCGCATCGTTCCGTTGATTGTTAGTTGCGTGGCCGGCATGGCTACAGTCGCCGTGGCCGCGCCGGTGCCGTTGCTACCAGTCGACCCGGGCACACAGTTGGCAAACTCGCCTGGTCCGGGTCAGTATTTCGGCTTCACCGACGTCAACATCAATGGCAACTACGGTTGGCAGTTTCAGGTTCTTGAACCAGTGCAAGTCGTGGGGCTCGGTTGGTACGACGATGGAGCCGATGGACTGTCCCACGACCACTTGGTCACGCTGTCGGGGGTTGGACTGAGCGCCACGATTCCCGCTGGCACCGCTGCCAGTCTGATCGGATCGTATCGCGTGGAGCTGAACTCGCCCATTACACTGAATCCGGGGCTCTATACCGTTTATGGTGCGGACTATATCGCGAATCCCGACATCGTGAAGTTCGCTGGCGCCAGTGTGCCGACGGATTCCCGCATTGCCCAACTGCCGACGCCGGTGTTCGGGAATTACAATTCCTTCCCGAATGGCGCGCTGGCAGCGCCCGGCGCATGGCTGGGGCCGATGGTTTTTGTGCAGCCGGTTCCCGAGCCATCGACATTTGTGCTGGCCGGGATGGCGGTTTCCGCGCTAGCATATTGCCGTCGCCGGCAGCGTTAGCTGAGAGCGGCGCTGGTGAAAGGTGGCGCTGATCGCTCGCCGGCCGAGATCATTCTCTCTCCGTCGATCAAGCATTCGCGGCAAGCTTGTCCGTGGTGTCGGGCACGGTTAGGCTACCGGCATGCTGCGTATCAACGGTCGACCGCGAAAAGTCTGCGACGGCTTCACACGGCGCGACGTGCTCGAAATCGGCGGGCTCGGTGCGCTAGGTGTGATGCTGCCTCAGATTCTTGGCTCGCGAGCCATGGCGCGCCCTGCAGTTGGGACGCAGCCGATGCGGCGTACGTCCGGTAAGGCCGAGGCCTGCATCCTCGTTTATCTGTTCGGCGGACCGAGCCAGATCGATACCTTCGATATGAAGCCGGCGGCGCCAGTCGACTTTCGCGGCGAGTTTCGTCCGATCGACACCAACGTGCCGGGCATTCAGATTTGCGAGCACTTTCCGCTGCTCGCCCGACATGCTGACAAATTGACGATCGTGCGCTCGATGCATCATCAGCATCCACGGCACGGTTATGGGCTGTATTACATGTTCACGGGGCGCGAACGTGCCCGGCCTGACTTGGATGCGTCGCCAGCGCCCGAGGATCATCCGTCGCTCGGCGCGTTAGTGGCGAAGATGCAGGGGCCGCGTGCGGATTTTCCGCCGGCCGTGACGTTGCCTCGCTGGAATCGGTTTCTCGATCTGCCCAACGAGTATGCGGGAGAGGTCGCCGGCTTCTTAGGCAAGACGTACGATCCCTGGCTCGTGAAGGCCGACTCCACCGGCACGCAATTCGCGGTTTCGGGAGTCGAGCTTCCCCACGGAATCACGCTCGATCGGTTGGCGGCGCGGCGCACGTTGCTGGGCGAATTTAATGGTACGTTGGGGCGGCTGGCCGATCGCGAGCCGTGCGATCGACTCGATGGACTCTATCGGCAGGCACTGTCGATCGTTACTTCGCCACGAGCGCGCCGCGCGTTCAACCTGGACGAAGAGCCGAACGAGCTGCGCGAATCGTACGGCAGTGAGCCATTCGGGCAGGGATTGCTTCTCTCGCGGCGGCTGGTCGAAGCCGGTGCGACGTTGGTTACCGTCAATTGGCACGATGACGGGCGCGACGTGAAGAGCCCTTTCTGGGATACGCACAAGGATAATTTTACAACCTTGAAGAATGTGCTCATTCCGCCGCTCGATCGCGCGTTGTCCGCATTGCTGGCCGATCTCGGCGAACGGGGGCTGTTGGATTCAACCTTGGTCGTAGTGATGGGAGAGTTCGGTCGCACGCCTCGCGTAGGTCGCGTGGTGATGAATAGTGCAACCAATGCCAGCGGTCGCGATCACTGGCCGCACGCTTATTCGATATTGATGGCGGGTGGCGGAGTCCGTGGTGGACAGATTTATGGAGAATCCGACGAACTGGCCGCGCATGTGAAAGACCGCGGCGTGACGCCTCCGGACCTTTCCGCAACGGTGTTGCACGCGCTGGGGATCGATCCGCGCGAGCTAATATACGATCGGCAGGGGCGCCCTCAGCCGCTAGCTACCGGTCAGCCGGTGATAGATTTGTTTTAATTGCGGCAGAGTAGTTTCCAGTAAGAGGTCGATAATGGGTCGCGTATCTCAGATTAAGTACGAAGAGACAACGCCAGACGTGCAGGCCGCCTTTGATGAGATTACGTCATCCCAGGGCCGGATGACGAATATGAAGGCAACGCTCGCCCATTCGCTGCCGGCACTCGACGCGTTGATGCAGTGGTATCCGCTGCGCGAGGAGGTGCATAAATTCCTCGAGCCGCGTGCGACCATGCTCTTCGTCCACGCCATCTCGTCGGCGGCCGACTGCTTGATTTGCTCGACCTTCTTTCGACGCTACTTGATCGACGCGGGCGAGAATCCCGATCAACTTGCCATGAACGAACGCGAGGAAGTGGTCGTCGACTATGGACGGCAACTGGTGCGTGACGCGAACCAGGTCTCGGATGCCCTGTACGCCCGCTTGTCCCGGCAATTCGCACCGGCCGAGATCGTGGCTCTGACGGCGTTCGGCGGGATGATGATCGCGACGAATGTCTTCAACAACGCGTTGCGAATCGATCTGGACGATTATCTTGAGCCGTATCGCCGCACGGATCGTTGACGGCGGGCCGGGCCGAGGGCATGCTGCTCTTGCCGCTGCTGCTGCTGCGGCGCGCTTGCCAATCTCAGTATCTCCTGTTTTCATCTGCAAAGTGTTCCATGCCTGAGGAATCAAACAACAAAACGCTGACCGGCCGTGTGGTGTTCATCACGGGCGCTGCGCATGGTCAGGGACGCGCGACAGCGCTTGCGCTTGCGCGCGCCGGTGCCCACGTCGCGGCGCTGGATGTGGGACGCCCGCTGGCGTACCCAGGCTACGAGATGGGGACCACCGGTGAGCTGGATTCGCTGGTGGACGAGTGTCAGCGCGCCGGAGTGGAATGCCTGGCGTTTGCCGCGGACGTGCGCGACGATAACGCCGTATCGGCCGCGGTGGCGGCGACGGCCCAGCGCTTCGAGCGGATCGATATTCTCTTCAACAACGCCGGCATCTGCGGTTACGGCCTGGCGCACGAGCTAACCGAAGAAGCTTGGGACGCGATGCTCGACATCAATCTCAAGGGGGCGTGGCTGGTCGCGCGGCGCGTGATTCCGCATTTAATCGCCCGGCGCTCGGGCGTGATCATCAACAATTCCTCGATCGCAGGCCTGCGCGGCATGGCACGTTTGAGCCATTACGCGGCATCAAAATGGGGGCTGACCGGCCTGACCAAATCTTGGGCCCTGGAACTGGCGCCCCACAACATTCGTGTGGTATCGATACATCCGACAGGGGTAAACACCCCAATGAACGATGGCCTGGCGGCGATCGAAGGGTTGAGCCCGCGCGAAATTGCCGAGCGCTCGGCCGGCAACTTGCTGCCGGTGCCGTGGATTGAGCCGGAGGATGTGGCACAAGCGGTGTTGTTTTTGGTGTCGGATGCCGCGCGTTATGTGACCGGTTCCGAATTCGTGCTGGACGCGGGTTTATTGACGCGCTGAGCACCGTTTGTCATTCGACCTCTGATTCGACGATTCCATGAACAGACGCAAGGCTAACCCCGCTGACCGGCGAACTGTGACTCGGCGCGATGCGATCGGACGCGTCGTTGCCACATCGGCGACGCTGGCGGTCACCTCGCATCTCGGAGCGATTGCCATGGCCGACCCCACGACAGCAACTGCAACCGAACCGAGCGGCGCGATCGACGCGCACGTTCACGTCTGGACGCACGACACGGCGAAGTATCCGCTGTCGGCCGGTTATCGGCGCGAGGAAATGGCGCCGCCGAGCTTTACGCCGGAGCAGTTGTTCGAGCACATGCGTCCCTGCGGAGTGAATCGGGTCGCGCTGGTGCAGATGAGCTTTTACGGATTCGACAATTCCTACATGCTCGACACGATCAAGCGTTTTCCCGGTGTGTTCTCGGGGATTGCCGTCATTGATGACGCAGCGGACCGACCGCAGGATGAAATGCGCAGGCTGAAACCTCTGGGTGTGCGCGGCTTCCGCATTTATCCGCGCAATATGCCGGTTGATCGCTGGTTGGAAACGCCCGGCCTGGCGGCGATGTGGGAATACGGCGCCGCCGAGCGGATGGCGATGTGCTGCCTGGTGAATCCCGATGCCCTGTCGGCCATCGATCGGATGTGCGAAAAGCACCCAGATACGCCGGTCGTCGTCGATCATTGCGGTCGTGTCGGAATCTCGGGCGAGATTCGCGAAGAAGACCTGAATCAACTCTGCCGGCTGGCACGTCATAAGAACACATATGTGAAGGTGTCAGCCTTTTACGCACTCGGAAAGAAAAAGTCGCCCTACACGGATCTGGCTGCGATGATCCGTCGACTGCGCGACGCGTTCGGCGCGGAGCGCCTGATGTGGGCCACGGACTGCCCTTACCAGGTGCAAGGCGATAACACGTACCGCGATTCGATCGAGCTTGTGCGGTCTCGGCTCGACTTTCTCACCGCGGACGATCGCCAGCGGCTACTGCAAAAGACGGCCCAGCGCGTTTTCTTTTCGTAAGGCGCATTTCCGTAGGGTGCAATGTGTGCACCATTTGAGACGCTGGTCGTCGGGATCGCGATTGATTGTTGGGTTCCTGGTGCCCACAGGGCACCCTACGATCGTTTAGTCTCGTTTGGTTTGGTCGCGATAAAGGCCCAGACGAATAGTATCGCCAGGATCGCATCGGGCGCGACGAGCAGCGATGGGCCGAGTGGTGCGCGGCCCGTGGCGACCAGCAGCGCCGTTGAGATGGCGAAAGACGCTTTGCCAAACGCTCCCAACAGCATGAACGGCCGATAGCGCAGCGGATCGAGCGCGATCAGCAGATAGCCGATCTGCCAGGCGAGCGTGACGCCGACGAAGCCGTAGAAGATCTCGGGATGCGTGATAGCCGGCGGCACTTGTCGGCCGAGAAAGTCTTCGAGGAAGTACAGCGGCGGCACCATCACCAAACCAAACACAGTGGCGGCGAAAAATACACGCTGTGCGAACTTCATGGCCGAACTACGAAGTGATCCCTTTGGTCAATTCCATGAACGCCGTTTCCAGGTTGACTTCTTCTTCCTTGAAGAGCGTCAGCTTGTGCCCTGCGCCGATCAGCAGGCTGGGCAGATCGCTATAGTCTTCGATTTCGGGGGCCAGGGTCACGGTGAGGACGCCGTTCGTGGTGTCGATCTTCTCGACCCCCTTATGTTGCGATAGCAACTTTGCCGCGCTGTCGCTATCGCCGGTTACCCCTACTTTCAGAACTGGCTGGCGGCGCACTTTACGCATAACCTCGGCCACATCCGAGTTCACCAGCAACTCGCCACGTTCGATGATGCCGATCTTGTTACAAATGTCGGCCAGCTCGGGCAGGATGTGGCTCGAGACCATGATGGTCTTGCCCATGTTTCGCAGTTCTTTGAGCAATCCGCGAATTTCGATGCGGGCGCGGGGATCCAGGCCGCTGGCCGGCTCGTCCAAGAGCAGCACTTGCGGGTCGTGCAGCAGGACGCGCGCCAGACCCAGTCGCTGCGTCATACCGCGCGAGAGGCTGGTGACGAATGCTTCCCGCTTGTAGCCCAGGTCGACCAGTTCCAGAACCTCGTCGCAGATTTTTCGCCGTGCGGGTCCTTTGATGCGATATGCCGCGGCGAAGAATTCGAGGTACTCGATCACTTTCATGTCGTCGTACACGCCGAAAAAGTCAGGCATGTAGCCGATCACGCGGCGGATCTCTTTGGGCTTGGTGTAGATCGAATAGCCGCAAACGTACGCCTCGCCGAAGGTGGGATTCAAGAGCGTGGCCAGGATGCGCATCGTGGTCGTCTTGCCGGCGCCATTGGGGCCGATGAAGCCGAACACGTCCCCCCGCTCGAGCTTGATGTCGAGGTGGTTGATCGCGTGCAACGTCCCGTAGGTCTTGGTCAGGTCCTTGGTTTCGATCACGGCGAGCGGTGCCCTTTGCGGTTAGGACGCAATTCTGAGTCGTGGTTCACGGCGCGGATGCCTTGGCCTTGGCGACGGGAAAGATAAAGCGATAGACGGTCCAATGCAGATCGTTCGGCCCGGCCAGCGGACGGCCGTCGCGCGTCAGTTGCAAGGCCGGTTGTTTCGCATAGGCGAGTAGGATCGCGCGATTCGCGTCCAACAGGTCCGAAAGATCGACGAACGCCTCCTCGGCATTCGTACGGCCCGCGGTCGCGCCAATTCCCGCAGCCTTGAAAAATAGCATTTCATCGAGCGCTTCGATCGCCATGGCGGTTCCGGGCGGGGCGGCTGATGCTGCCCCGGACGTTTTCCAGGTATCGGGATGGCGCAGGACATGCTTCAGGTCGCGCTGCTCGCCCGGACGAAGCGTGAACGTATCCCCAGGCTTGAGGTCACCCAACAGGTAGACCCAACTGCCCGACAGCAACATGCATTGCGAGAGCTCGATCGATAGCTCGTTGCGAATCGTTCCCTCGGGCACGCCATCGGGGGCCAGCACCAGGTTGGCCGTCGGCAACTCGCGGCATTGATAAGAGGTGCGCGCGAATAGACCTTTTGTCGACCAAACCTGGATCGGCAGGTTCAGCATTCCGTCTAACTCAGGCGTGAATTCATACTGACCGGCGAACAACGTACCTGCGCCGCCGCCAAACTGATTTCCGCCAGAACCGAGCCAGGCCAGCAATCGCTGGCTATCGGCGATCGGGGCGCCTGACGGCTCCTGCGGCTGAAGTGCGAGGTCGAAGGTTTGAGATTGCGGCGAGAAGACGTTTAGCCAACTGGTGCCGCGCGCACGGCCGTTTTCCATGTCGATGTCGACCAGGTCGACCTGGTTAAGCCGTAGAGCGCTTCCCTTGGTGTACACCGCCAACGAGTAAGCGGCCGCGCTCACCAGCGCCACCCAGATCGGAAACGTGATCCAGGTGAGTTCCATCCGTTTCAGCAGTCGCTTCACCAGGAAATAATCGCCAGGACCGATCAACAGGATGTAGCCCACGATCATGGCCGCCACGACGGCGAACGAGATGGGCGTGACGCCGACAAACTCGTTAAGTCCACTGCGCATCCGGTCCAGCAAATCTTGGGCGCGGTTGGGATACAGATTCGCGGTCGCCTGATTGGTGGGCGTGGCCGCCGCCAGCGACGCTTGTTCGGAAAGACCCAGCAGGCGAGACACCAGAATGGCACGCCCTTCCCAATCGACAAACGGCGCGCGGTCCAGATCAACGGCCACAAAATCGATTTCGCCAAAGCGCCGCGTCGAGCGCACGACCAAAGGTAAGTTGCCATCGGCCACTTCGATGCGCCCTCGAATTTCTTCGAGCCGCGGAACTGACAGCGACAGTCCGCCGGCCGAGCCACGCACCTTGCGCGATCCGCCGACGAAGCTTTCCAGATCGGTCGTGCGGCGCAGCAGCGTCGTCTCGACGAATTGTCCCGGCGCGAATCGCGCCAGCGGGGCATCGGCCGCGAGCACGGCTGGGGACTCGGCGCCCACGGTCAAAATCAGCTTGCCCCCCATCTCGATCCATTCGGCGAGCGCGGCACTGCGCGCCTCGGTATCGAACATGGCATGCAGCCGGTCCGGCTGGCTTGTCGAAATCAGCAACGCATCGACACCGTCGTAGCCGTACCATTGCGTGGGAAGTGCGTCGACATCGCTAAGACTTGCGACAGCAATCGCTAGGCCGGTCGTCTGCTGATACAGCCGGGCAGACTCTTCGACACCGATCGACGAGCCCAGCATCACAAACAGACCTTCTTTTTCTTGCAACGGCTGCGGTAGCTCCAAGTGATCGGGCGAAGGGTTGCCGTCGAACACGCGATCGATGACGTTCTTATTCTGTATGCGGAATTGCACTCGCAGTTCGCCGTAGGCGCGGCCGAACTTGGCGTACATCTGTACGGCTGTTCGACGGCCCGGCAAAATCTGCACGGGCCGCGGCGCGGTAACGACCGAGGGGGTACCATCGCCATCGGGCAGAATCAGGCGGACGCTGCCGGTAAGGGCCTCGACGCCACCGAGAAACGTGATTTCGACCGGTGTCCAGCGCCCCAGCTTGTAACGTGTGTCGAAGCCGACGCGCAGACCGACAATCTCGGGATCGCCCGGCTCGGCGGCGAACAACCGCGCGTGGGGTGTGCCAGCGAGAACGAGCGCAAGCGCCAACCACAAGATTGCGAAGCGATGTCGAATTATTGCCCCTTCGTTCATGGCTTCTCCGCGTCGGCGCAAACGCATACGAATTGAGCACAACCAGGACAGCCGGCTCCATATTTTCGCGCCACGGCCTCGGTCAGATCGATCCCGGCAACGTTCGCGATCGTCGCCAGCCAGGCCAGCACGTCGGCGAATTCGCCAAGTCGATCTTCATGGGTGCCGCTGCGCAGCGCGCCAGCCAACTCGCCGACCTCTTCCATCAGCCACATGAACGTGCCGTCGACGCCGCGCGCGAGATCCTTTTCAAGATACATCTCGCGAATCAGTCGTTGAAAGGCGGACAACGTGATATCCGCGCTGGTAGTTTGCGACGGCGATATCGAATCATTCACTTTGCCAGGTTCTCCAACATGGCCGCTGCCCGGGCATTGTCCGGCTCGAGCTTGCGCACCTGTTCCAACGCCCGTTTGGCGCGATCCGGGCGATTCGCCTTCAGGCACGCTTCGGCGAGCCCCATTTGCAACGAACTGTTGTCCCCATCGATTTGCACAGCCACGTCATACTCGTTGGCGGCTTCGGCGAACTGGCTGCGTCCCAGTGCCGCTTCCGCCAGCAGGCGATGAATGTCCACGTCCATCACGTCGATGTGCAGCGACTCGCGCCCCCAGCGTGCCGCGGTGACAAAATCATGTGCCGCCAGGGCCATTTGGCCGAGTTTCAAGCGGATGGTTACATCATCCGGATTGAGTTCGGCCAACTTCACGAGCACTTCTGCCAGCTTAACGTCATTTTGTTGGGCAAGATATACCTTGGCCAGCGAACGCAGCCAGCCGGCCGAGGTCGGAAAATGCTCGGCACCGACCTGATAAAGCTCAGCGGCCTGGTCAAAATGTTCGGCCTTGAATTGCAAGCCCGCCAGTAGATTCAACAAACTCGGTTCCGGCGATTTTCGATCGACGTTTTCTTCCAGCAGCGCGAGAGCCTCTCGCGTTTCGCCCACTACCAACCGGATGCGGGCCAGCACGTAGGCGGCCTGCTGACGGGCCTGCGAATTCGGTTTGGCGGCAGCTAGCGCCGCGTCGGCAAGTTTTCGCGCCGTGGCATAGTCTTTTCGCGCTAAGTAACTCGCCGCCAAACGCGCCGTGACGGCCGCATCGTTGGGCTGGGATTTGTGTAGCTTTTCGAGCGCGGCCAAGGTCTCGGTAGGTTCGGTCGATTGCGTGGTGATTCCGGCCGCGACTTTGCGCACGTATTCGAGGTAGCCTCGTTCGAAGTCCTCCTGCTTGACGTGAAACTCGCGGTCGAGGGCCGCGCGTGTATCGAGATTGTCGCGATAGGCGGTCAGCATCTTGGCGAGCGCCGTCTCGCCATAGCTCTCGGTCATGTAGCGTGCGTAGAGATCGGCCTGGCAATACGCCATTTGCCAGTCGAGTCCCGATTGCGGCCGGACGAAACCGAGATTGATCGTATCGAGATTGAAGAGCTGATTCTTGGGGACCCGATCGACGAGTAGCTCGTTCCACACCTGCGGTCGCGAGACTCCTTCGGTGCCGACGGCCAGAGCCTCGGTGTACCAATGCGGGATGGCAAAGTGTGTCTGCTGCAGGTTCAGCACGTGTACGAACTCGTGCTTTAGCACGCGTGCCCAATTGTATTTATTCGGCATGTCGTTGGGCGACGCCAGCGCCACGATCTTGCCGGCGCAAGCCCCCACGGTGTGTACGAAAGGCAAACCAATCATCCGCGCGCTGAACCAGCCGTGACCGCTGGTATTGCGAGCGCGGCTGAATATTTCGAATTGGGACTTGCCCGGCGGTGTGAACTGAAATTTGGCGCAAAGTTCGGGAAATACCTCGTCCTCGAGATAGCGTGCAGCGTAGCGAGCCAGAATCTCGTCGCGGCCGCGGTCGAATTTGATCACGAAATGCTCAGTCTCGAGCAGCGCGTAGCCATCGAGCACCTCGAGCACCTTCAACATATTGTTGACGCGCACGTTGAAGGGATCGACTTTGTAGGCTTCGTCGAGCTGCTGCCGTGCGTCGACCTCTTCCCCCAATCGCATCAGTACGACGCCGCGATCACCGTACGGCTGAATCAATTGCGGCATCCTGGTGATCGCTTCGCGAAAGTATTTGTCGGCGTCCGGATAACGCCGGCTCTGATCCAGCGCTCCGGCGAGCGACGCGAAGAAGTCTCCGCAGTGCGGATTCGCGGCGACGGCATTATCAATAAGACGTCCCACGCGCGTGCCGGCCAGATCGGCTGGTAGACCATCGACGACCGCGCAGGCCGCGGCCAGGCGACCGGCTGCCACGGATGACGAGGGATGCAGACGGACGGCCTCTTCGAATACCGGGACAGCTTCGGCAGCCTGAAAGTTTGCCAACAGAATATCGCCACGCACCAGGAGCGCTTCTTCTTCGGTAGCATTGATTTCCAAGGCGCGCTCTATCGCCGCCCGCGCGGTGCCAACGTCCAGATTCTGCACGGCCAGACGTGCGAGCGCGGCGTGAATCTCGGCGGCGTTCGGATTCAGTGCCAGGGCAGCCTTTAATTCGCGCGCCGCCTCGGGCTGATTGTATTTCTCCAGATAGAGCAAACCTGCGGCGTAATGGGCCGGCCACCAGGCGGGATCGGCCCTGAGGGCGTCGGGATAAAGCTCGTTGACGAGAAAGCTGAATTGGCTTGATATGCGATTCCAGCGCGCGTATTGCGCGGCGCCCAGGCCGATCCAGCCGAGCGATTCGGCATCGGTGACTTCGTGCGCGTTGTAGAAATCGATAAACCATTTATAGGTGCTATTGGCTTCGTCGAGCTGACCGGTCATTCGCAAGCGTTCGGCTTGCACCCACCGGGCGAGCAACTGATCGTTGTCGATCGCCAGTGCCGCGGCAGCGGCTTTGTCGGCCAGGGTCATGTCGCCGCGCGCCAGGGCCCAGCGCGCCGTCTCGGCCTGTAGCGGCGCCGATTGTGGATTCTTCGTGACGGCCGCGGCCAGGTCCCGCGCGACTTCTTCACGCTTGCCGGTGGCCGCGTGCGCGCGGGCAAGGCCGACCGCGGCTTGTTCGGGATCCGAATCTGCGAGCTTCTCGTACGCCTCGATCGCTTCTTCGTACTTGCCAGCGAGCAATAGAGCACGGGCCGTGGAAATACTGTCATCGGCCGTGGCGAAACTGCCGGCAAGGAATGTGCCGGTCACAGCGAGCAAAAAAAGCGTTCGCCAGATCGAGCGATTTCGCGTCGTTGAATCACACCGAAAACGATGCGCCGTGACGGACCGCCGACGCGTGATTTCGCAAGTGGTTTTATCGCTCGATGATTCCACAATTTCACGGTATCGCGCCGCTCGGGACGCTTCAAGGCAAGCGACTTGGCGCGGTTCGACGATTTGCGGTCCGGTAGCCGCGCTTTTCGGAAATTTATTGGCCGATTTTCTTGGCCGCGCCGGTATTTCCACCTCGGTCCGCGCCGTCGGCGGTATGTGCTATCTTATTCGTAGAAACGGGCGTGACGGAGTGCGCCCTGGTATTTCGTGTGGTGTTGACGTGATCCATGGATGACAAGCAAACATTTCTGTCGCCCGACCTGGCTCACCGGCTGGCGGCGATCGATATCGGTACCAACAGCGTTCGGCTGATGATTGTCGAGCCGTTGCGAGACGGTACCTACCGCATTCTCGACGAAGAGAAAGAGACGACGCGGCTGGGGCGAAACCTGGCCAAGACGAAGCGGCTCGATCCCGTGGCTGTGGAAGAGTCGCTCAATGCCTTGCGGCGGATGAAGCAGATTGCCGCCGGCTTTCAGGCCCGCGAGGTGCGCGTGATCGCGACGTGCGCCGTGCGCGAGGCCAAGGACGGCCAGGAATTCTGCCGCCGGGCCAAAGAAGAAATCGGCCTGGACGTCGAGGTCATCAGCGGCGAGCAAGAAGGGCGACTGGCTTTTTACAGTGTCGCACGCAACTTCCCGCTGGCAGGCAAGAACGTGGCGATCGCCGACATCGGCGGCGGAAGCACCGAGATCATTTTGGCCTCGGGCGACATGATCGAAGCGATCTATACGACGCCGCTCGGCGCCGTGCGCCTGACCGACGAATTCTTGGGGGGCGGCGATGTGCAGCTCGACGATTTCGAGCGCCTGCTCGATTCGATCGACCGCAAGCTGCGCCGCGAGATCAAGAAACGCTTCTTCGTGCCGCACATCTTGATCGGCTCGGGCGGAACTTTCACGACGCTGGCAGAAATGGTGATGGCCACCAAAGGGCAGAACGGTCTGCCGCTGCGCGGGTACGAGGTGACGCACGCCGAGGTGCGGCATCTGCTCGATCGGTTACGTAAGATGCCGGCCAAGGCGCGGCGCAATGTGACCGGGCTCAGCTCCGATCGCGCCGACATCATCGTGGCCGGCATCGCGATCATCGACCGGCTGATGCGTCGCTTCAAAGTGAATCGACTGCAGGTACACAACCGCGGCATCCGCGACGGCCTGGTGCTGACGATGATCGATTCGACGCTGGGCACCACGAGCCAGGACCCGCACGATCAGGACCTGGCGATCGAGCGCTTCGCCGCGGGTTGCGGTGTCGACCTCGCACATGGTCGACAAGTGGCGCGGCTGGCCGGCTCGATCTTCGCGCAATTGGCCGAGCACTATCAATTGCGGGCTGAAGATCGACCACTATTGGAAGCGGCCGCGCGCATGCAAGATGTGGGCTACTTGATCGATTATGACAAGCATCACAAGCACAGCTACCACCTGATTCTCAATAGCCGACTGGCTGGATTTCCGCCGCAGGAACTGGAGTTGATCGCCAACATCGCGCGCTATCATCGCGGCGGAAAACCGAAGGCCAAGCACGCCAATTACGATCGGCTGCCGGCCGCGGATCAGGAGCGGGTGCGCCGGCTGGCCGCCATCTTGCGTATCGCCGGCGGATTGGATCGCAGCCATAGCCGTGTCGTGCGCGACGTGGAAATCAAGTTCAGCCCGCGCGCGATCACGATGAACGTCATCGCGGACGAATTGCCCGAGGTCGACCTGTGGGGGGCGCGGCGGCGGTGCGATTTCTTCGAATGGGTATTCGACATTCCCCTGCGCGTCGAGTGGCACGACCCGGCGGCGCCGCATGCGCCAGGCGAAGTGAATGGCACTACATCGAATGGCGCAGAAGGCATCGAAAAGGCCTCGCTATCCGACCGTGGCTGAGCAAGCTGTCGTGGAGAGAGCCAGGTATGCCCCAGCCTGATACCGATCCTACGCGACGCTTCAGCACACGCGTCGAGAATTATGTGCGCTATCGGCCTGGTTATCCGGCCAAAGTGTTGCGGATTCTAAGCGAGGAAACGGGCTTTTCGTCGGCTGCCGTCGTGGCCGATATCGGCGCCGGGACAGGAATATCGACGAAGCTGTTTCTCGACCACGGCAACACCGTCTTTGCCGTTGAACCAAATGACGCGATGCGGACGGCGGCGGAATCTTTGCTCGGCACAGAACCGCAGTTCCACTCGATTGCCGGCACGGCCGAGCAGACGACACTCGCCGATCGCAGCGTCGACTATGTGGTCGCGGGACAGGCATTTCATTGGTTCGACGTCGCCGGCGCGCGGTGCGAGTGCCAACGCATCCTGCGGTCTGGCGGTTGGGCCGTGCTGATGTGGAACACGCGCAAGACCGACACCACCCCGTTCCTGCGCAGCTACGAAAAGCTGCTAATCGACTTTGGCACTGATTATGCCGAGGTGAATCACGCCAACGTCAGTGCCTTGGCGCTTGAGAGCTTCTTCGGCGGTCGGCCGCACTATCGCGCGATTCCCAACGAGCAGGTATTCGACCTGGCCGGGCTCACCGGGCGGTTGCTTTCGTCGTCGTACGTTCCTTCGGTCGAAGACCCAAGGTATGAGCCGATGCTTGCGACACTGTCGCGACTCTTCGCCGAGCATCAGCAAGACGGGCACGTGCGCTTCGAATATGACACCGAGTTGTACTTCGGGCAGATATAGATCCCCTCATGGCTGAATTCGTTCCGCTGACGCCGGGTACCCATCGCCGCACGATCAACGTTGACGGTCGCGAGCGAACTTATCTGCTGCATGCCCCGCCGTCGTACGATGCCGGCCGGACGTATCCGCTGCTGCTGGCCTTTCACGGCGGAGCGACCGACGCGGCTTTCATGGCTCGCTTCTGCGGGCTAAACGAAAAGAGTGACGAGGCGGGGTTTCTCGTCATTTATCCGAACGGCACCGGCGAAGTGTCGCGACTGCTAACCTGGAACGCAGGCAATTGCTGCGGCTATGCCCGTCGGCAGAATATTGATGATGTTCAGTTCGTCAATGCGATACTCGATGAGGCATCGCGCAGCGCGGCGATCGACGAGCGGCGCATCTACGCCACGGGCATGTCGAACGGCGCCATGATGAGTTACCGCTTGGCGGCCGAATTGTCGGAGAGGATCGCGGCCATCGCGCCCGTGGCCGGGACGATGGCACTCGACGCCTTTGCCCCTGACCGGCCGGTTCCGGTGATTCATTTTCATGGCACCGAGGACGATTACGTGCCGTTCGACGGCGGTCGCGGACCACTCAGCCTGTCGCAGAATCATTTCGCGTCTGTTGCCGAGTCGATCCGCCGCTGGGCGGATTTCAACGGCTGCCGTCCTGATCCGACGATTACTGATCTGCCCAATGTCGCGGCCGACGGCCTGGCGATCGAATGCCGCGAATACACGGGGGGCCGTGACGGAACCGAGGTCGTGCTTTACGTTGTCGCCGGTGGGGGACACACTTGGCCGGGGCGCGAATCGCGCATCACAGCACTCGGCCCTTCGACCTTGAGCATCTCGGCCAATGACCTGATGTGGGAGTTTTTTGTAAGGCACCCGCTGCGTTAAGCGGTCGGTCGCTGTTTCACTTCGGCCCACCGGGGAACCGGTGCCCCGTGATTTCCATGGGGAAGGCGTAAACGCCGGTGCGGGCTGTGACGTACAGGGTCTTCAGGTCCTTGCCGCCAAATTCGCAGTTCGACGGAGTCTTCGGCACCTTGATCGTGCCCAGCAGTTTGCCGGCCGGGTCAAAGACTTGTACACCGGTCGCCGCGGCGATGTAAAGATTGCCTCGTGCGTCGACCGCGCAGCCATCGCCACCGCCCCCCTTTTTGCCCTCCGGTTGCTCGATGGTGCAGAAGACGCGGCCCGGCCCAAGCTTGCCCGGCGCGGTCACGGGATAAGCCATCATCTGCTCGCGCAAGAAGGGGATCACATACAGTGTCTTCTCGTCAGGCGAGAGGATGATGCCGTTCGGAAAGATTAAGTCATCGATCAGTCGTGTCAGCTTACCGTCGACCGTGACGTAGAAGACTCCGGCGACCGGCTGGTTCGCCTTGCCGTCGAGCGCGGAGCTGGGATCGGTGAAATAGGCGCCTCCGGTGGCGTCGACGACCAGATCGTTGGGGCGATTCAGTGCCTTGCCGTCGTACTTATCGGCCAGTACTCGTTCTTTCTTGGTCTTTGGATTCCACACCACCAGCCCGTTCTTCTGGCAGCTTACGATTTCGCCGGCAGCGTTGAACATCAACCCGTTCGCGCCGTTCGATTCGTCGCGAAAGACCGAGGATGTATAGTCGGGTCCGATCTTGTAAATCTTTTGCACCGGCACGTCGGTGAAGTAAACGACGCCGTCGCGATCCGTGGCAGGTCCTTCGGTGAACTTGAACGTGCCGGCAATTTCCTTCGCGGGACCGGTCGGGCCGATACCGGGAATGGGGGCGTCGGCCGCAGCGGCTGACATGCCGGTGGCCGCAGCAATGATGACGACGGTTGCCGCAATGATCGATAAGCAGCGCAAGGTGCGTTCGAGTTGTCGAGCCTGGGTGCGAATGTCCATGGCAGAAGTATCCCCTGTAGAAGTGTCGAGCCGGCCAACCAGAAATGGCGTGCCCGCAAGAATACCCGAAACGCACGCGGTTCGCGACGCACCGCGACCCTAGTCGTCCAGCTCGTCGGCCAGGCGTTCGACCGCGGCGTGCGCTTTTTCGCCATGATGCTCTTCGAAGCGGTGTTCGTACACCTTGCGTCCGAATTTGAAGAACAAGGCCGGCGTGACGATTTGATCCATCAATGTCGAGCTGATGAGCCCGCCCATGACGACGACGGCCAACGGATGCAGAATTTCCTTGCCAGTCTGGCCGGCGCCCATCGCCAGGGGAACCAGCCCAATCGTGGCTGTGAGCGCGGTCATCAGCACGGGGGCCAAACGCTCGAGGCTGCCGCGGATGATCATCTTTTCGTCGAAGTGCTCTCCTTCGAACTGCATCAGGTGAATGTAATGCGAGATCATCATGATGCCGTTGCGATTGACGATGCCGATCAGCGTGATGAAACCGACCCAGTGCGCAACCGACAGGCTGGTGGCTTGTATCCACACGTGCGGCCATTGCCAGAACGGGACGTCGTGCAACGCCTCGGCTGTTGGCCATTGCGTCAGCAGTAGTGCCAGCACGGCGCCGATCGCCGCGAGCGGAATGTTGACCATTACCTGTAGGGCCGCGCGCCACGAGCCGAGGCATTTCACCAGCAGCATGAACACACCAGCCACGGCGACGCATCCTAGAATTAGCAGTCGCAGGTTGGCTTCTTGCTGCGCCTCGAATTGCCCACCGTATTCCACGAAGTAACCGGCCGACAAGTTAGGCAGCACTTTGGCGCTGACACCCTCTTGAATGTCGTGAACGACGCCGACCAGGTCGCGGCCCGCCACGTTGGCCATGACTACGATCCGGCGCACCACGTTCTCGCGATTGATCGTGTTCGGCCCCGTGGTTTGCACGACTTCGGCGACGGTACCGAGCGCTACGTGAGCGCCTGTGGGAGTGGTCAACAAGGTCGATCGCACCACGTCGACATCGTTGCGTGACTTTTCGTCGAACCAGACGACCAGGTCGAAGGTCCGTTGCCCTTCCAGCACCTGAGACACTTTGCGTCCTTGCAGGGCAGTTTCCAGGGCGTCTGCCACGTCGGCCGGCGACAATCCGTAGCGAACGGCATTTTCACGCAACACCGTGACGCGCACTTGCGGGATCTCGACCTGCGGCTCGATTTGCAAATCGACGATGCCGGGCACGTCTTGCATAATGCCGAAAATATCGCGCGCCTTGGCGCGCAAGACTTGTAAATCCGGGCCATAGAGTTTGACCGCGATTTGCGCGCGGATGCCGGACATGATGTGATCGAGCCGGTGAGAAATCGGCTGGCCGATGTTGTAAACCACGCCAGGCACCTGCGAGAGACGCGTGCGGATATCGGCCAGCACCTCCTCGCGCGGGCGACCTTGCTCGTTCACACCCAACACGGCCACACCAGGAATGGCCCGTAGGACGGCATAGAACAAGCCGGGCTTGGGTTGTTCATGCTCGATCAGGCCGACGTCGATTTCGGAGTAGTTCACATTCTCCGCGTGCTCGTCGAGCTCCGCGCGGCCGGTGCGCCGCGAGGTGTGCGTCACCTCGGGCACCTCGCGCAGCAGGTCCTCGGTGCGACGGCCCATGCGGTTGGATTCGTCCAGGCTAGTGGCGGGGGGCGTCGTTGCGCCGATCGTGAGCGAACCTTCGTTGAAGGGGGGCATAAATTCACCCCCCATGAACGCCACCGCCGCGACCGACAATGTGGCCAGCACGCCCGTTACAGCCAGCACAATGCCGGCATGTCGGAGCGTAATGTGCAGCACCTTCTCGTCGAGGCGTTTCAGCCAGCGCAACAGGACCGGATCGTGCGCATGCTCTAGGAACTTTGCCTTCGGCAGTAAGTACGAAGCCAGCACCGGCGTTACCGTCAGTGAAACGGCGAGCGATGCCAACAGGGTCAACAGATAAGACAGGCCCAAGGGGGCGAACATGCGCCCTTCGAGGCCGCCCAACGAAAACAGCGGCAGCACGACCAGCACCACGATCAACGTGGCGTAGACGATGCTATTGCGCACTTCGGCCGAGGCGAGAAAGATCACCTTGATCGGATTATCGGGCTTCGGCTTGGCGCGGTTTTCTTTTAAGCGTCGGTAGATGTTTTCGACGTCGACGATCGAATCGTCGACCAATTCGCCGATCGCCACGGCCAGTCCGCCCAGCGTCATCGTATTGATCGACAGGCCGCAGAAGTGGAACACTAGCGCCGTGACGATAATCGACAGCGGGATGGCAGTGAGTGTGATGGCGCTGGTGCGAAAGTTCCACAAGAACAAGAACAACACGACCACGACCCACACGGCGCCGTCGCGGATCGCCTCTTCGACGTTCTTGATCGCCACGTTGATGAAGTTCGCCTGTCGGAAGATGTTGGTTTCGACCTTCACATCCGCGGGCAGCGTGGCCTGGATATCTTCGAGCGTGGCGAGGATTTTTCGATCGAGCGTCAGCGTATCGGCGCCCGGCTGCTTCTGTACCGTAAGAATCACCGAGGGCTGGCTGTTGACGCTGCCATCGCCGCGTGCGAGCGGGCCACCATAGCGGACGTCCGCCACCTGGCGAACTGTGACCGCGACAGGATCTCCCTGGCGGACCACGGTGTTTTCCAGATCCTCGAGCGTGATGGCCCGCCCGACGATGCGGATCAACGACTCTTCACCGCCCGAAATCAAGAAGCCGCCGCCGGTCACGGCATTCGATTTCTCGACGGCTTGCGTCAACTCTTCGAGCGTGACGTTGTATTGGGCCAATCGTTCGGGCGAGGTGAGAACCTGAAACTGCTTGAGCGAGCCTCCCATCACCACGACTTGTGAGACGCCGTTTTGCGCGAGCAATCGCGGCCGGACTGACCAATCGGCCAGCGTGCGCAGCTCCATAGGGTCGGTGGCCCCCTCGCTGCGCATACCGATCAGCAGGATTTCGCCCATGATCGAGCTGATCGGCGCCATCAGCGGGTTCACGGCACGGGGCAGGCGCGGCCGGGCGAGTTGCAATTTTTCGTTGACGATCTGGCGGTCGACGTAGATGTCGGTTCCCCATTCGAACTCAACCCACACGATGCTGATGCCGATCCCGGAAGCCGACCGGACCCGCAGCACGTCGGTCGCCCCGTTGAGGACCGACTCAATCGGGAACGTAACCAGCGTTTCGACTTCCTCGGGCGCCAGGCCCGGCGCTTCGGTAAGGATCGTGACCGTGGGGCGATTCAGGTCGGGAAAGACGTCGATCGGCAAGCTCGAGGCCACATAACCGCCGTAGGCTAGCAGCACGACTGTGGCGGCCAGTACCAGGGCGCGGTTTTTCAGCGACATCGCAATGATGCGATTCAGCATCTGCCCCTCCCGCGTGACGCCGAATGATCCATGATTGTGCGAAAATTCCTCATGGCGATGTCACCTTGTGCGCGCTGTGCGATTCCGTTCGTGACGCACCGTCGGCCGCGGTTTCCTGTAGGGAAGCTTTGGGCACGATGGACAGCCGGGCCAGCATCCCCTCTTTCAACTCGCCGCCGTGATTGTCAAGCTCGACCCAAACGCTCATCGCTCGGCCCCAGGCCGATAACGTGGGCGCTGCGCGATCGACGGTGCCGCGGGCCGCGAAGTTGGGATCGGCGGTGATGGCCACGGTCACCGGCTGACCGAGTCCGACCGCGACGGAGTCTTGTTCGTGAACGTAGCCACGCGCCACGACGCGCGAGTTGTCTTGAATCTCGAAGAGCTCGTCCTGCGGCCGCACGACCTGACCGATCGACAGATCAAAAAGTGTGATCCGGCCGTCAATCGGCGAGCGGATGGCGCTGGTCGTGCGAAAGTCCTCGGTGGCGACGGCCGTAATGTCCAACTGCGAGATCTGTTGTATTTCGTCAGCAGAAAGCCCCAACAACGAAAGCTTGTTCTTGAGGCTGGCAACCGTCGATTCCAGATTCTCGGTTTCGGATTGCGTCTCCCACAAATCTTTTTCCGCGATGCCACCATTGGTGGACAGACGCTTGTACTGATCCAGCAACTTGCGAGATAGCTTCAATTGAGATTTCGCGCGCAGCAGGTCGAGTTGCACGTTACGCAGTTCCAGGCTTTCCACCTCGGCCAGCACCTGACCAGCTTTCACCCGCTCGCCGTGTTCGACGAGTATGCGAGCGATACGCCCGGTGACGGTCGAATAGGCCATCGCCTTCTTGTCCGTGGGCAGTTCGATCTGCGCTTGGGCAATGATTTCATGCGGCTTCGAAGGAGATATTGTCGAGCGCGTGCCGGTTGTCGTGTTCGCGACGTTGCCCGTGCTTGATGTCGGCGTAGCGTACTCGGCCGGAAAGAGCGAAGCTAATTCGTGCTTGCCCGTAACGACGACCGGATCGCCGGGAAATACGCCGTCGAGAATCTCGACCATGTTGCCGCTACGCATGCCCAGCTTTACCGGTTGCCGCACGAAGGTGCCGGGACGTTCCTCGACGAGCACCCACGGTGAACCACCGGGATCGACGATTGCATCGTAAGGGCAGGCGATGGCTTCCGGCGCGACGTTCGCACGAATGCGCAGGCGGCAGAACGTCCCCTCGCGCAGCAGCTTCTCGTGATTGTCGACCTCGACATGCACGTGCAGGCTGCGCGACTCGGGATCGAGCTTCACGCCGACATGGTCGACCTCGCCCCTGAAAATTTTGTCCGGCAGTGCTTCGACCAGAATGTCGACGGGCTGCTTTTCGGCGACCGACGTACTATCAGTTTCCAGTACCTGGCCGTGTACCCAGACCGTATCGAGGTTGACGATCTCGTACACCTGTTGCCACGGCGAAACGACTTGCCCCACGCGAACGTTCGCCACAGAGACGACTCCCGCCAGCGGGCTGGTGATGGGAATCGTGCGAATCGGCTGCCGGGTGGATAGCACTTCGTCGATCATGCGACCGGTGAAGCCCAACGACATGAGCTTACGAATGGCGATGCCCCGTTCGGCGGCCCACTGGTCGCGCGTGGCCTGCGACTCGAGCACGCGCCGCTCCGAGATGCTGCCACTCGAGGCCAGCCCCCCGCGCTGCTCGAGCAATCGGCTGGCCAGCGTGAATTCGGTGGCCGCCTTCAACAGTTCGAGCTGCAACGTTTCGATCTCCTGGCTTTCGACCTCGGCCAGTGGCTGCCCTAGCTTGACGGTGTCACCCGGCTGGACCAGCACATCGGCAATGCGACCGGCGACAAGCGACGTGGCGAAAGCGTGCGTTCGCCAGGGAATCTCGACCGTGGCGTTGGCCATGATGTCGCGTTCCAAGTCGCGCAGATGCAGAACCGTTGTGGCGATACCGAGCGATTTTTCGGACTCGGGCGAAATCAGCAGCCGATCGCTGCGCACGGCCACGCCGCTGCTTGGCAAATTGTCATGCCCTCCGTGGGCCAATGCGATGTTTGTCGCTGCGACAACGCGCAGCAAGGCGACGGTCAGTACAAGTATTAAGGCTCTCATTCGTCGGTCCGTCGTCATGGTTGTGCCTCCTCGGCACGCGCGGATTCATGGACTGGTTGCGCCTCGGCCTCGCGCGTCGCAGGCACGCGCGCGGCGATCGCCTCGAGTCGAGCGAGCGGCGCCGCGGTGCTCTCTTCTAGCCGGGCCACATCGGGCGTTTCTTCTTTATCGATGGCGGCGTGGGCGATGTCGAACTGGGCGCGTAACTCGCGCCGGGCTAGGTTCACTTCCTCCCAATCGCCGCGGGGAACGCCGCTATCACGGGCGAGCACCATCAGCTTCGTAATCACGAGGTCCATTTCGTCCAGCGGGCGGTGTGCGTCATGCGCATGCTTGGAAATAATGGCCGAAAGGATCCGACGACGGTAATCACCAAGACGTTCGGTCGCGCCGCGGAAGTCGCGCGGCATATCGATATCGGCTTCGCTGAGCGGGGCTTCGTCATGATCGCCCTCCTCCCCCTCCTCGTGATCGTGATGTTCATGGCCGTGACTATCCTCGTCGTGGTGGCCGTGTTCGGCGTTAGCCGTCTCGCGCTTTGCGCAGCCTGTCCCCAGCAGGCCCAATGCCAACAGCGCGCACGCAGCCGCGACAGCAGTCTGGGACAGCAAGTTTCGGCCTAGGTAAACGGACATGATGAATCCGGCGTCGAACGCAAAGGATCGCGAACGGGTTAGGCACGTCACGGAGGAACGCACGGCGGCGCCGATTAACGTGGCGCCGTGAGCGGTCGGAAGCGCACAACAGCAATGCTGTCGCGCAGAGAGAATCAGGCCCGTAAAACGCCTGAGCGCTCGTGGCGCGCTAAATCACACAGCGGTGAGGCGTTCTGCCAATTGCATGGCGCGACGATCTGCTGGACGGGAGCCAGGGGCAGACTCATGGGCGCCGCGACCAAGGGGGCGATGCCGGTATCGGCCGGCAGACGTACGGCCGAATCGGTCAGATCATCCCCCATCAATCGCACTACCAGCATGTGCTCGCCGGGGGTGGGCTCGGAATTCGATTCCTCTTGCGTGGGCAAGGTGAACTGAAAGCCGAGCAGAAAGACATGCATGTGCAACGGCGCCGCCAGCCAGACGGCCGTATCGGATGCGGGTTCCTGAACGCCTAGCGTCGCGGTGTGGCGGACGTGGTGATGATCGTGCGGCGTTGATCCACCGGGATGCGCGTGTTGCAATCCGGTCGAAAAGCCCGCCGTAAACAGCAGGGCTACGCCGACCAATCTCGTGCAGCGTTCCATGGATCGCATGCGCATTATGCCGAGTCCCGGCAGGGGGCTAGCAGACTAGGGAAGGGAGCAGCTTCCGTTCTCTGTAAGTATACATGCTGTACCAGGTATCGACCAATCGCAGACTGGCTCGCAGCTTTGTCCATCGAGCGAGTTCTTAGGCGATGTTTCAGCCGATGGCGCTGGCATAAGGGGGGGTACGAGAGAGGGGGCCGCGGCCGCCAAGGTGACCATGATCCGGCCCGCGCCAGGCTGGATTTTGCGGTTGCCAGCACGTCCGGCGTCGTTTTTAATGTTCGGATGTTCAATCCCGTGGTCACGGGTTGGATCGCTCCGATTGTGCTGTTCACCAGAGCCGGCGCGGCGGTATCTGCGGCGAGGCCGATCGAGAGCAGTCGACGTTCTTCGCACACGGCATAGTCGCCCGCACAACACAATTCCATAAGGACAGGTCGAATCATGACGCCAGACGCATCCAAGAAGGCCCCGACCAAGACGGAAATTCTTACGTCGCTCGCCGAGAAGACGCAGTTGTCGAAGGGGCAGATCAGTGCCGTTTTCGACGCTTTGAGCGAGGAAATCGGCAGCGCCCTCGACGGTCCTGGTTCGTTCACGATTCCGGGTCTGGTGAAGATCGAGCGCAAGCACGTTCCGGCCAAGCCGGCTCGGACCGGCGTCCCCAACCCGTTCAAGCCGGGTGAAACGATGGACGTGCCGGCCAAGCCCGCCTCGACCAAGATCACGGTTCGCGCCCTGAAGCAATTGAAGGACATGGGCAAGTAGCCCACGGACTCGGTTGCCTTCGAGTTAGGCGGATCCAGATTCTTCCGGCACGGCTGGGCAATAGAGCGTGGCCACTAGCGCGTATAGATGCGCAACGCGCACCAGGTCGTCGATCGAAACCCACTCGTTTACGGTGTGCTGCCCGCCTGCGCGGGGGCCATGCGTGATCGCGGGGACGCGCGCTAGCGCCCAGAAGCTATTTCCGTCGTCGACGAATGGCTTCGCGCCGCGAGCGAGCGGCTGACCGCACTGCTCGACAAAGGCCCGTTGGAACGTCGTCACAAGCGGATCGTTAGTGTCGAGCATAAAGGCCCCCCGAACCGGTCGCCACTCGATATGAGCGGTCGTGCCGGTGCGGGCGGCAACGTCCGCCACGACAGCGCGAAACTCTCGTTCGACGGCAACTACATCCGTCTCCGGCAGCCAGCGCCGCGTCCCCTCGAGCCAGCATTCTTGCGGGTACTGGTTGTAGATCTCGCCGCTATGCACCTGGCCGACGAAGACCGTCTCGCAGTCTGCGACCGGATGTTTCTGTTGCGCTAGTCTCTCGGACAAACGCGCCAATGTGCTGATCAACTCGGCGCCGGCATTGATCACACTTGGCTCGTCCTGCGAACGCATCACCTCGTGTACAGGCGCGCCTGCGCGGCGCAGTGTGACCTTCCACGTGGCCGAACCGCGGCCGGCCGTGGGCAGAGCGCCTGAGAGTGGTTCCGGAATCAGCACGGCGTCACCATGAACACCGTTGGCGATCAGCGCGTTGAGCTGTTGTCCCAGTCCCCAGGGAGCTTCGTGCAAATCGTGCGCGACGAATAGGACGGCGCCGCCTGTTAAGCTGGCCGTGTCACGCAACACAAGTAGCGCCTCGACCGCGGCCGCCAGCCCTCCTTTCATGTCCGAGGCACCGCTGCCGGTTAAATTCCCGTCGATGATCGCCGGCGGCACGAAGGGCAAATGGACCGTATCGAGGTGGCCGTGGAATTGCAGAGTGCGACCAGGCCGCCCGCTGTCGAATCGAACGACCACGGCCGGCGCCGCCGCATGGTCCGCGATCGGCCGCTCAACTGTGAAGCCCTCGGCCTGGAGCAACTCGGCAAGGCAATTTGCTGCCTGGCCTGCGTCGCCGGTTGGACTTGGGACGGCCACGAGGCGCTGCGCGGTTTCGATCAACCGCTCGCGTATCACGGCGTCGCGCAACTTCTCGCTGACGTCGAGCGGCATTCTTGATCGCTCCCTTTGGGACTTCGTGTTCACGGCATGCGCGATAGATGTTTACGTGTCGCTACAGCTTACCTGGGCGGCAAATCATGCCCGGCCGCCATGCTAGCAAATTTTGTTCTCATGGGACGCCGATCCAATTCAACAGGGAGCGCCCCGCGCGGCACTCATTAGCACGCGCGGTGGCAGCCTTTGGCCTCCAGAGCAGACGGGCAAGCATGCACTACCTGACCAGGATCGACACTCTCTTGGAGATCGGGTTAGCGGTCGCGGCGATCGCGATCGGTGTCGGCGTTCGCGGTGTCTACTCCGTCGCTGCGATATCGCGACGCGAGCGCAGCAATCAGGCCACGACCGAATTGCCGATCGACACCGCTGGGCCGACGCGAAAACAAGCAAACGCCCCCCAGGAGAAGCGGCGCAAGGCTGCTTAACCGCTTCGGGATCTGATCGGTCGCGCTTGCGCATCTGAGGCGCAGTTTTAGCCGAGCTGCTGCGCGGTCCGTGGCCGCGCTGGGGATACTTCCCGACCTGTTAGCTAAAGAAGCCGCGCTTGCCGAACGAAGCGACCGCGTCTGCTTCACTGTTCGAGATATCGAACAGCTTGGTGAGGTTCGTGATCTTGAAGACCTCGAGCAGGTTGGGCGAGATGTTGCAGAACTTCAAGACGATCTTGTCGTTCTTGCACTTCTTGTGCAGCGGCAACAGCTTGCCGAGCATCGCCGACGACATGAATTTCACGCCCTGGAAATTGATCAGCAGCTTGCGATTTCCAGACGCCTCGAGGGCGACGTCATTAAATTCGTGCCCGATTTTCTCGATCACGTTTCCGTCCGTCAGCGTTCCTTCCTGGAAATAGACAACTAACACCTCGCCTAGGTCTTGCAGCCGCAGGTGTGCGTAATTCACAGAAGGTTGCTCCCCGTGGTGGATGCAGATGGCCGTTGAATCGGAATGGCTATTTACGGAGGAAAGTTGCTTAACGCGAGTTCCAAAGCGCCTTGTCGGAAATATCCTTGCGGCACCAGGCGCCGTCCCAGCGGATGGCCTTCACCGCGGTGTAAGCGTTCAGCTTGGCGGCAGGAATCGTGGTGCCGAGCGCCGTTACGGACAGGACGCGACCACCGTCGGTGACGACTTGCCCGTCGAGCATGGTCGTGCCGGCATGAAAGACCTGGACGTCCTTCAGGCGCGCCGCTTCGTCCAAGCCGCGGATCGGTTTGTGCCGCGCGTACTTGCCGGGATAACCTTCGCTGGCCATGACGACGCACACCGCGGGGCGAGGGTCCCATTCCAAGGGGGCGATTTCGTCCAAACGTCCTTCGGTCGTCGCCAATAGCACTTCGAGCAGGTCTGTCTTCAACCGCATCAACAGCGGCTGGCATTCGGGATCGCCAAAGCGAACGTTGTATTCCAGGACCTTGGCGCCCTGGTTCGTCAGCATGATCCCGGCATACAGCACGCCGCGAAACGGCCGCCGGGCACGCTTCATCGCATGAACTGTCGGCACCAGTACGTGCTCTTCGATGCGCGCGAGCATCTCATCGCTCACGACAGGTGCCGGGCAATAGGCGCCCATGCCGCCGGTATTGGGACCGGTATCGCCGTCGTGAGCGCGCTTGTGATCTTGTGTGGGTGGCAGCGTGACGATCGTTTGCCCATCGGTGATCGCCAGGACGCTCGCCTCTTCGCCGTCGAGGCGCTCTTCGATCACGATCTGGTCGCCGGCGGTGCCAAACTCACGCTTGCGCCCGATGCGGTCGACGGCCTCGAGCGCCTCGGTACGGCCGGCGCACACGATCACGCCCTTACCAGCCGCGAGACCGTCGGCCTTCACGACCACCGGCACATCCTCGCGATCTTTCAGGAACGTGATGGCACTGTCGGCATTGCGGAAGACGCGATAATCGCCCGTGGGGACGTCAGCATGACGTAGCAAGTTCTTGCAGAAGACCTTGCTCCCTTCGAGCTCGGCGGCGGCCTTGGTGGGGCCGAAAATTCGCAACTTCTCGGCGACGAACGCATCGACGATGCCCAGCGTCAAAGGCCCTTCGGGGCCGACGACGGTGAGTCCAATGTCGTTCTGCTTCGCGAATTTGATGAGTCGCGGAAAATCGGTGGGGCTGATGTCGACGTTCTCGGCAATACCGGCCGTGCCTGCGTTGCCCGGCGTGACGAAAATCCGATCGACGTGCGGACTTTGAGCGAGTTTCCAGACTAGCGCGTGTTCGCGCCCGCCGCTACCGATCACCAAGAGCTTCATAGCCGGTGCACCAGGATTAAAGCCACTGAACGATGTTGCACCTGCGCATGCGCCACCGGTGGCGATTCTAGCGCTTTGACCCATTGCACACAAGCTGCCGGAACGGCCGCGAATCGCGAAAAAACGCCACCGCGGCGCCTATTGGCATTCTTTCTACGCAGCCCAACTACCGAATCGTTCGCGCGGCGGAACAGGCGTCGTATTCGATAGTCGCCGGCTCGCGCGATGGCCGTTATTGGCCTATCGCGCCGCAGCCGCGCAGAGTTCGCGAATGCCTGAGAAGACCTGCAGGTAAGTTTCCAGTGGCAGACCGTCGACCGTGGCTTCAGGCCGGCCTGTTACGCCGTCCACAGCGCCAGCATCGCGGACCAACCGCTCGATCAACTCGCGCAGGCAGGATTCGTCCCACGCCGTTGGTATCTCGGCGCCTCGCAGCGGAATCATGGCCAGAGCCAAAGCATAGGCCGCCCAGTCGCTAACGCCCGCCAACAGCGTGTAATCGGTGGCGACACGGCAGGGGACCAGTCCGCCGGGACCGACGATGATGGCCTGACGCAGCGTTTCCCAGGGGATCGTGCCCATGCCGATTTCGTTGCCGCCGTCGCCGATGCCGATCGTGGTGATGTGCGGATGGAACTCGGCGATCAATTCGAACAGTCGGTGCGCGCGACCGGTCCAAGCGTCGATTGGGCTGCCCCGCATGTTATGGCAAACGTCCCGGCTTGCCGTGGGTACCGCGCTCTCGAAATTCGCTAGCGGCGGCGGCGCGTTCCGCTTTTGAGCAAGAAACGAGCGCTCGGTATGACTTGGCCCGACGTGTTCAATCGAGATCAGATGCGATAGCCGGCTGCCAAGGTCCGATCGCAAGAAGTCTTCGCTCCAGCGGTCCGCCTGCGGGGTGATCGTTGTGGCATTCGACGCGGCGGCCGGAGCGATTTCCTCCAGCGGAAAGTCTCGAACGATGCTGCGTGGCAGGCCCAAGAAATCGCAGCCCACCTCAAGTAGCGGCGTCGCATAGCGATCCGCGATCAGGGCCACTTCTATCCCCAGTAGGTTCAGCGTGCGGGCAAGCAGAAGCGCGCCCGGCGGGCCATCGGTTTCCGCCGCCGGGGGGCTGGCACCTGAAATGCAGAAACCGGTCACGATTCCGACGGCGGTAGCGCGGGCGGCCAGCTCCTGGGCGGCCACCATCAGTTGGCCGGCACAAAGCGGCGATCCGGCGACGGTAAAGCTGGCAACCCCGCGGCGCGCAGGGTCGCGACGAACCAAGGCTTCGAGCGACGGCCAGGCGAGACGTTGTGCTGACGACAAGGGGGGAGCGGGGGGGGTAAGGAAACGGGGCGGAAGGCCGAAGTGCCGAAGCAAAGGGGATACCTGCAAACCGCGCTGCTGGCAACTCTTGAAACGACCGCTATTCTATCCGGATCGAGGCTAGCGGAATCAGATTTCCCCGCCGTCGTTTGCTTCGCCATTTTCTCAGGTTGGCGAGGCGGGCATTCTCGGCGAGGGTAGTTGACAATCGTGCAGGTTAGGATAGAAATTAATGCGGGGAGTTCGTGAAAAATGTCACAAGACCCCTTCTTGGCCCTCGCATTGAGCCGTAAATTGCTTTTTCATAGCCCTTTGCAGCGTTTGATCGATCAGGGCGTTTCTAGCCTTACGGTCGCGCGCTCGGTGCCAGCGAGTACAGCCGCATGACCGAAAAAAAGAAGATGTCCGTGGCCGATATTCTGGCGGCCGCTCGAAAAAACACCGCAGCAGCCGGGCAACCGGCCGCTGCTGAACCTGCTACAGCGCCCCCGGCCCAATCGCCGCCGGCCGCTGAGCCGATAGCTGCTGCCGGCAACGGCGCCGAGGAGTCGCCTGCGGCCCAGGCGCCTGTGGCGAAGCCAAAATCGGCCGTCGCGGGTGGTGCAAAGCTAAGTGTCGCAGAAGTTCTGGCGGCGGCCCGTGCGAACAAGGCTGCTGCCGCCGAAGCTGCAGCGAAGCCTGCTGCCGCTGCAAAGCCGGCGGCCGAGAAGCCCGCGCCGAAGCCGAAGCTCGATAAGCCTGCCGCGAAACCAGCGGCGCCCGTAGCGGGCGCTGCGGTGCGTGACACGTCGAGTATTCTGGCGGCGGCACGTGCCGCCGCTAAGCCTGGCCCAGTGAGCAAGTCCGAAGCGGCCGCGCGACTGAAGCCAGACGCGCCGGCGAAGCCTGCTAAAGGCGAATCGGTTGCTCCGCCAATGCCGGCCAAGCCCGACTATGCAAAGCCGAAAGCCAAGGAAGCTGTTCCGCAGGAAGAGCGTCGTTTCTTCTTGAGCGTGTTGTTGGGTTCGTTCCTGGGGGTGGGCTTCGCTTCCTTGGCCGCAACCGGCGGTTTGTGGACGCTAGCCACGCTGCGTTACATGTTTCCGAATGTGCTGACCGAGCCGCCAAGTCGCTTCAAGATCGGCTTCCCTAACGATTTTCCGCCGGGCGTTGTCGACGAGAAGTTCAAGGCACAATTCGGCATCTGGCCGGTGAATGTTGAATACAAGGGAATTCGCCAGATCGTAGCTCTGAAGACGGTTTGCACGCACCTGGGTTGCACGCCGAATTGGCTGGAAGCTGAGCAGAAATTCAAATGCCCCTGTCACGGCAGTGGTTTTTATAAGGACGGCGTTAACTTCGAAGGTCCGGCTCCTCGTCCGCTCGAGCGGTACGCGATCAAGCTTGCCGACGACGGCCAGTTGGAAGTCGACAAGAGCCGAACGTTCCAGGAAGAGTTGGGGCAGTGGAGTGATCCGGGCTGCTTTGTGTCGGTATAAGCAGCTGTATGCGTTAAGGCGTCGGAGTGAGAATTGCCCCTTTGTGTGGTTGGTTTGTCGCGAGGCGGTCGCGCTAGTGACGAAGTTGGCGGCGGGCCCCGGCGGGGTCCCCGCTTTTTTCGTTGGCCGATGAATCGCCAAGAGTGACGGGTATTCGCCAGGCATGGCGGCATCGGTCAGGCATGGCAGGGGCATGCGAGGTTGATTGCAAGCGAGGGATGCAGCTCAGGTTCCTTCGGGTTGGTTGACTAAAAACTAGCGGAATTATCCATGTCGCTCGGCGAAGCCATTCGTAACTCGCAGCTCTGGAAGAGCGTCTTTCGTCATCCGATGCCGCTCGATCGGCGCAATCGCATCGTGGTGATGCTGACGAATTTCTTCCTGCACTTGCACCCGGTTTCGATCAAGAAGCAAGGGATCGCGCTGAGCTACACCTGGTGCATGGGGGGCGTCACGTTCTTTCTGTTTCTGGTCGAGACCGTGACCGGCGTGCTGTTGATGTTCTATTACCGCCCGACCTTGGAATGGGCGTACAACGATATTCTGTCTTTACGCGATGTGACTAGTTTGGGGATCATGCGCGAGCTGCATCGATGGGGTGCGCACGCGATGGTCATCACGACCTGGCTGCACATGTATCGCGTCTTTCTCACGGGCAGTTATAAACCGCCGCGAGAATTCAACTGGGTCGTGGGCGTGCTGCTCTTGCTGCTCACGCTGCTATTGTCGTTTACCGGCTACCTGCTGCCGTGGGACCAGTTGGCGATCTGGGCCATCACTGTCGGTTCGAACATGGCTCGCGCAACGCCGATCATGGGACACGAAGGGCCGGGTGCCAAGCTGTTGAATATCGACGGCATCTCGATGATTACCAACGCCTCGGACGCCCGCTTCGTAACGATCGGCGCGCGTTTCGTCGGTGAAGATACTTTGAATCGCTTTTACGTGTTGCATTGCATCGCGATTCCGTTGGCTGTGGCGCTGCTGTTGGCGATCCACTTCTGGCGGGTGCGCAAAGACGGCGGCATCAGCGGACCGCTGTAAACCACACGCGACCGGCAGGGATCGCGCGTGCGTGTGTGTTTTGAATTGATGGATTGACGGACATTCCGGCAGTGTTTTCTGTACGGCGGGTTTTCTGTGCGGTGGGCCGTTTGTTTTCGATAACGGTGGGTTGTTTGAACGACGGTGCCCCCGGGCCAGCGGAATTCGTAGGGATCGGAAATCGATATGCATAGTGATCCTGGCTTCTTGATGAAGATTGCGACGCTGCTGGGCTTCTACTACTTGCTGTTGTGCGCCCTGAATTGGGTCGCAGCCCTGGTAATGTGGCGCAAGGGGCCGAAGACCTATACAACGTTAAAGTTCGGGGCCACCACGGTGCCGGTGACCAACGTGTTGGTCTGGCTACTGGTCGGTGCGGCCTTCTTCATCTGTGCCCCGTTGGCCATGATTGGGCTGCCACCGGAATTGCCCTCGGATGTGAAGCAGATCGTCAACGAGCTTTCAGGGCCGGTGACGTTGGCCCTGGGTTCGCTGGCTTTGTTTACGGCGCTGTTTGTCTTTCGCCGTGCTTGGACTCTGCCGCCGGTGGCCTGGACGTTATTGAATTTGGCGCTGTTGGCGATGGGGATGGCGATGACCGATCCCAACTTCACCGCCATCGTCGCCAAGCCTGACAATGTGCCGATCGTGGGCTTGGTGTTCTTGCTGGGTTTCTTCACCTGGCTGGCCACTTATAAGGCCGTGTTGAACGACGATCGCGCCGCGCGAGGCCTGCCCCCGCTGGAAAAAGAAGACAGCGAGAAGGTGCTGGTCTGGCCTGACCTGGTCTATACCGAGCTGATCTGCATGGTCGCTCTGACCGCGTTTCTGTTGCTGTGGGCGATCGCGCTACAGGCTCCGCTGGAAGAGCCGTCGAGCCGCGTCAAGACGCCGAATCCGTCGAAGGCGCCGTGGTACTTCCTGGGCTTGCAGGAAATGCTGGTGTACTACGATCCGTGGATGGCGGGCGTGGTGCTGCCGAGCGTCGTGTTGCTGGGGTTGATGGCGATTCCGTACCTGGATTTCAATCGCAAGGGATCGGGCTACTACACGATCTCGGAGCGGAAGTTCGCCTACCTGATATTTCAGTTCGGCTTCCTCGAGCTGTGGGTGATATTAATCATTCTGGGGACCTTCCTGCGCGGACCGAACTGGAACTTCTTCGGACCGTTCGAGACCTGGGATGCGCATAAAGTCTTGGCTCAGAACAACGTCGACCTTTCGCAGTTTTTCTGGATCAAGTGGTTGAACCAGAGCATGCCAAAGGCGCCGCCGGGATCAGGAGCGATGGCCGAGTTGGGCTATATCCTGTGGCGCGAGCTGCCTGGCATTTTGTTGGTGTTCGCCTATTTCGTGCTGCTGCCGCCGATCATGGCAGCGACGATCTTCCGCAAGTTTTTCGTCAAGATGGGGTTCATCCGTTACATGCTGATGGCGAACCTGCTTTTGATGATGGGCTCGCTGCCGTTGAAGATGGTGGCGCGGTGGAGTGTGAACTTGAAATACTTCATCAGCATCCCTGAGTACTTCTTGAATTTTTAGGGCGCCGTCCGCCCGCGGCGCGGAAGCGCCGTGCCGGTCAGCGCGATAGACGCAAATCCGCATCCGTTGTATTTAAGGCTGTAAAGGCGTTTCGACATGCCTGCTACTGAACAAACTTGGCGCGACTCCAAGTTGCTGCACATCGTGTTCGGCATCTCGGGAGTGGCGATGCTGGTAACCACGGTGTGGATGCTGGCTGCGGACCACAACCGCGAATGGAAGCCCGTCCAGCGCAAATTCCGTGAGATCGAGACCTGGTTTACGCAGGCCAAGATCAACGACCAGGACAATGGCGAGTTCGAGCAGAAGAAGGTCGAACTGGAAAAGGCCGTCACCGCGGCCGAGGCCGAGCCGCCTGCCGAAAGCATCGTTACGGCATTCCTGGACGAAGCGCGTCCGCATGTCGATCAAAACGGCTACGATCTGACGAAGATCGAAAACGCTGACAAGGCCGTGCGAGAGCTCCAGAAGAAGTCTGGCGATGAGGGGACGGCCGCGCAGATGGTCTCGGCCCGCAAGAACCTCATTCAGGCCATGGACGACCTCGTTCGCCAGGCGCAATTCGACGAAGACAAGCGCTTCAGCTTGCTAAAGTTTCGCCGCGCGGATCTGGACGTCGAACGCAGCAGCTACAACTTGGGCGTCGGCGAAGGATTGCCCGAGGCTGAGCTCGCGCGCCGACAAGAAGCGGTCAACAAGGTCGTTGAAAACGTCAATGAGATGACCCGTGAATATCAGCAGGCCAAAACGCACCGCGTCGATCTGGAGCAGATCGTCGCTCAGTCGGGCGTACAGGTCGGGGCGGCCAAGAAGGCGCTCGGCGATCACTTGGCTGACTTGGATCGTTTGGAAAAGGCGAAGGCCGATCGTCAGTTGACCCGCGGCAAAGAGATTCTCGACTTGCCGATCATCAATGCTTTCAACAGCCCCTTGAAGATCGAGCAGATTTGGCTGCCGAAGCTGACGTTGAACAACAACTTCAGCGACGTGGCCCGCTTCGACCGCTGCATCACGTGTCATCAGGCGATCGACAAATCGGGGGCCGGCTCGGCCTCGGATCCGGCCTACCCGCCGCGCCCGCACGAACTGGTACCGCTGTCGTTGAAGACTCCGGCCGAACCGCCGGCGGAATACAAGGACGGGATTCCCTCGGACGAACCGAAGCGTCGCGAAGCACTGTCGAAGATCTATGGCCTGGAGTTTGCCGACACCGGTTTGCTCGACGCACGCGATATCGTGGTGAGCGTCGTGCGACCGACGAGCCCTGCGGCCGACGCCGAGTTCCAGGTAGGCGACGTCGTGCAATTCGTCAATGACGTTGACGTCTCGCATGAGCGCAGCCTGGTCTTGCGTTATCTGTTGGACAGCGTGAATTGGGGACAGCCGGTCACGGTGCGCGTGAATCGCGGCCTGCCGCACCCGTTCAGCTCGCACCCGCGGTTGGATCTGTTCGTCGGCTCGCTGAGCCCGCACAAGATGATGGACGTGGGCTGTACGATTTGCCACGAAGGGCAGGGGAGTGCGACCAGTTTCCAGTGGGCTTCGCACACGCCGAACGATCCGCACGAGATGAAAGAGTGGCAGGACGAGCATGGTTGGTTCAGCAACCATCACTGGATCTTCCCGATGCGTCCCGAACGGTTCCTGGAAAGCAGTTGCTTGAAGTGTCACTTCTCCGTGACTGAGCTCGAGCCGAGCGAGCGATTCCCTGATCCGCCGGCGCCGAAACTGGTCGAAGGTTTCAACATCATTCGGCAGTACGGCTGCTTTGGCTGCCATGAAATCAACGGCTTCGACGGACCCAGCCGTCGTCGCGGTCCGGACATCCGCGTTGAGCCGAACTACGGAGCCGTCGCCGCCAGCGTGCTGGTGGATCCGGCACTCAACGATTACGAACGGCAACTGGCCGAACAGGTCATCGATCACCCGACCGAGAAGCAGGCTCGCAAGCTGCTGGCCGAAATGCTCGGCGATGACGCCGCCACCGCGAAGGCTGCCAAAGCTGGGGGCGATGACGCCAAGCAAGCACGCTTGAGCACGCAGACGCATCAGTTGGGCGCTTTGCTCGGTACCGACGAGGAAACGCCCGGCACGTATCGCAAGGTCGGACCAAGCCTGCGATTCGTAAAGAGCAAGCTGGATGTAAACTTCCTGGCGAACTGGATTCGCAGTCCGGTCGATTTCCGACCCACCACGCGGATGCCGAAGTTCTTCGGGCTCGACGATCACTTGCGCGAAATCCGCCGCGACGAAAATGGCCGCCCGCAGATGGAGCCGAAGCTCGACGCCGACGGCAAGGAAGTGCTGGATGACGAAGGCGAGCCGGTCTTGGTGCCGGTCTACGTCGCCAGCCCCGGCCTGGAGAAATCCGAGCGGTTCGAGCCGGTCGAGGTTCGTGCCGTCAGCGAGTATCTGCTCGAAATCAGCCAGTCGTTCAAATATCTAGACAAGCAGCCAGGCGTGACCGAAGAGGCCTCGGCCGAGCGTGGCAAGGTCGTGTTCCAGGTGCGCGGCTGTCTGGCCTGCCATCAGCACAAGGATTTCCCCGACGCCAAGGATACGCAGGGCCCCGATCTGTCGCGCATCGGCGACAAGCTGACGTCTCCCGACGCGGCGAAGTGGCTCTATAGCTGGGTCCGCGAGCCGAAGCATTATCACGCCCGCACGGTGATGCCGAACCTGTTCCTCGAACCGGTTACCGATGCCGACGGTAAGGTCTCGGATCCGGCAGCCGACGTAGCGGCGTTCTTGCTGGCGTCGCGTGATGGCTGGAAGGCCGGTGAAGCGCCGTCCGTGGTCGAAAAGGACCTGGATGACCTGGCCGCCGAATACCTGCGTGGCAGCTTCACGCATCGCCAGACCGAGGACTATTTGAAGAACGGTATCCCGGCCAAGTTGCGGGATCAGTTGAAGGTCGACGAGAAGCTGCTCGTCCAGACCGACGGCATGACGGCCGAGCAGAACGAGCGGCACAAGCTGCTGTATGTCGGTCGTCGCACGATTGGCCGCTTGGGTTGTGCCGGCTGCCACGACATCCCAGGCTTCGAAGATTCGAAGCCGATCGGTACCGGACTGGCCGACTGGGGGCGCAAGGAGCCGTCGAAGCTGGCCTTCGAGCAGGTTGTGCAGTACATCGCACAAGAGAACTTCGTGCATGGGCATGGGCACATTCACAACATCGAGCAAGCGCTCGATCCGCACCATGCCGATGCCGATACCGGCTTCTTCCTCGAGACGGTCGTCAATCACGAGCGCGAAGGTTTCATTTGGCAGAAGCTGCGTGAACCGCGCAGTTACGACTACCGGATGACCGAGAACAAGGATTACATCGAGCGGCTGCGAATGCCGAAATTCAATCTTTCGGATAAGCAGCGTGAAGCGGTGATCACGTTCGTGCTGGGGCTCGTGGCCGAGCCCCCCGCGTCGCAGTACGTATACAAGGCCGATCCGCGTCGTCAGGCCGTGCTCGACGGCGAGCGCTTGATTACGAAGTTCAATTGCGACGGCTGCCATACGTTCCGGATGGAAAGCTGGGAATTCGATTTCGATCCCAAGACCTTCCCCGAGCCGCCTCCGTTCGAGGATTACGCGTTCGAAAAGCCGCACTTCACGCCGCAACAACTGGCGGAGTCGAAGAAGGTTGATAATCGCGGGCTGGGTCACGCCAAAGTCACAGGCATGCCGAATCCGGAAGTGGCTGAGGACGACGACGGTAACCCGCTGCATTATTTCGGACTGTGGCGTTCGCTGCCGATCAACGGTCAGCCGTGGATCGTCGGAGGTGCCGAGGCGCCGGTCCAGGAAAGCCGCATCACGAAGAAGATTCCGCCGTACGGTGGCAATTTCGCTCGGTTGCTGCAACCCGTGGCGCTAGCCCAGGAGCAAGCCACCAATCCGAACGCCAAGTCGAGCGACGCCTGGGGTTGGGTCCCTCCGCCGCTCTTGAACGAAGGAATCAAGGTGCAGACGCAATGGCTGCACGACTTCCTTCTAAATCCGTATCCGATTCGCCCGGCCGTCGTGCTGCGTATGCCGCGGTTCAACATGTCGAGCGAAGAGGCCACGCAGCTGGCGAATTACTTTGCCGCGGTCGACGGTGCGCAGTATCCGTACCTGGTCGACCATCGCACGGATTCGAGCTATCTGGCCGCGCAGGATACGAAGCATCCGAAGCGGTTCGAGGACGCGCTGAGGATCATCACCGGCAACGAATACTGCGTGAAGTGCCACAAGGTGGGAGACTTTACGCCGGCCGGCAGCGTGGCGGCCCTTGCGCCGAACCTGGATCGCGTTTACCAACGTTTGCGTCCCGACTTTGTGCAGAAGTGGATCGGCAATCCGAAGCGCCTGTTGCCTTACACGGGCATGCCGGTGAACTTCCCGCCGGATAAACCGGCGGACCAGAGCCTGTTCCCAGGCACCAGCCTGGATCAAGTCGAAGGTGTCGTGGACTTCCTGTTGAACTACGACACGTACATGAAGGATCGCACGTCGATCAAGCCGATGGTGAAGCCGGCGCCGCCGGCGACGGCCGCGGCCGAGGGCGGAAACGCTGTTCCGGCGCACCAGGATGCGGCGGCGGGACTATAGAGGTCGCGGGGAAGCGACCGGCGTGCTCTGCCGAAGCGGAGCGATAACCGAAGTTTTAAAGAAGGGCGCAAGGCCCATGACATTGTCGGCCCGAGTTCAATGAGCTTTGGTTCGACGCATGTGCGAGAGGAAATCAAGCAACATGTTTTGCAATCGCGTGCAAATAATGGCGGCGTGTTTGGCGGTGGTCCTTTCGGTGTCGGCGTCGGCCGACGCGCAGTGGGGCAACCTGAAGGGGAAGTTCGTTTACGACGGCAAAGCCCCGGAGCCGCAGAAGCTGAACGTGGCCAAAGAGCCGATGTGCATGACGCACAATCCGGTGGATGAATCGCTGGTGGTCGGCGCCGATGGCGGCATCAAGAACGTCGTGATTTTTTGCCGAACCAAGGGCGTTAAGGTCAACCCGGAAGTCGAAAAGCATCCTGACAAGGTTGAACTAGACAACAAGGATTGCCGGTTCGAGCCGCACATCCTGCCAATGTTGATTTCGCAAACGCTGGTGGTGAAGAACTCGGATCCGTTTTCGCACAACAGCAACGTCACCGAGGTCGGCGGTCAGGGAGCGAATCCTCTGATCTCGCCGGGTAAGGAAGCGACTTACAAGTATGCTCGTGCCCAGGTCATCCCGCAGCCCGTGGCTTGCAATATTCATCCTTGGATGAAGGCGCTGGTGCTGCCGCGTGACAACCCGTACTTCGCGGTATCAAATGCGGACGGCTCGTTCGAGATCAAGGACCTGCCTGCCGGTAAGCTGGAGTTCCAAGTGTGGCAAGAGAAGGCCGGCAACGTCGATACGAAGGCCTGGCCGAAGGGACGCTTCACGATGGAGATCAAGGCCGGCGACAACGACCTGGGTTCGGTGAAACTTGAACCGAAATTGTTCAACAAGTAACAAGCCTCGGGCGCATGACACTTAATCTACTGCGAGGGGACGCTGTGATCCGCTTTGTTGCGACAACGTTGATCTTGGCCGTTGCAGGCCTGGTATTGGTCGGCACCTCGGGATGCCGAAAGGCGATCGCGATCAATCCTGCGCCGAATGTTAGTGTCGCCAAGGAACTCCGTGCTGGTTCCGGCGGCGGTGAGGCCGCGGCTACGCAAACGGCCGAGCCGACGGGCACCGGTTGGGGCGCGCTGAAAGGGAAGTTCGTTTTCGCGGGCGATCCGCCAGCGGCCGCGTTTCTCTCAACTGCTGGTAAAGACGGCGCCGTTTGCGGTCAGCAGGTTCCCAACCAGCAATTGGTCGTTGATTCGGGCAACAAGGGGATTGCGAACGTCGTAGTCTTCGCCCGCAAGGTGTCGCGCGTTTTTAAGCCTGAGGACGGTGCCGCGCCGGCAGAAGCAACTCCGCCGATTTTCGATCAGAAAGGTTGCTTGTTCTTGAGCCACGTGTTCGCGACGAGCACGAAAGTGCCGCTCGAGATTAAGAACAGCGATCCGGTCTCGCACAATACGAGCTTTGATCCGGGGGGCGGCAACACGCCGGCCAACCCGTTGTTGCAGCCGAATTCGTCGGTCACTTACAAGTTCAGCCGGCCGATGAGCGAGCCGAAGTCGGCGACCTGCAGTATTCATCCGTGGATGAAGGCGTTCATCATTGCTCGCGACGATCCGTATGTCACAGTTTCGAAACCGGACGGCTCGTTCGAGATCAAGAACCTGCCGGCCGGCGAAGATATCGAGTTCCAGGTTTGGCACGAGCAAGCCACCGGCGGCCTCGAGGCCAAGGGGGGCTGGAGCAAAGGTCGATTCAAGGTCAAGGTTCCGGCCGATGGCGAGTTGGACCTGGCGACGATCGAAGTGCCGGCTACCGCGTTTCATTGAGTTCGCGCTTTCATTGAGATTCGATCATGAAGAGCTTTACGTTTAATCATTTGCTGGTCCTCGCGGCGTGTACTCTGGTCATGCCGGTGCTGGTCGGCTGTGGCAAGAGCGATGCCCCGGTCTTTCGCCTGAACCTGCAAGGCCGCAGCCCGGAAGATTTGCAGCTCACGGGCAGCGAGGAGAATGAGGACGAGCGAAAGGCGAAGCAAGAGATCGGGACGTCGCTCGAAGCGGTCTCGACCGTGCTGTACGCCATGTTCGGCGAGCCAGACGCTCCGTACGTCATGCCCGAGTCGGGCCTTGACCGACGCAAGGTTGAGATGGCGGCCGGTCCCGCCGGGCGCAAGCATACCGGCGCTCAATTGGGACTTTATCGCCAGCATTGTGCGCACTGCCACGGCATCAGCGGCGATGGCGCCGGACCGACGGCTGCTTTCTTGAATCCGTACCCCCGCGATTACCGAACGGGCGCCTTCAAGTTCAAGAGCACGGCCCGCGCCGCCAAGCCGACGACCGACGACATGCGGCGCATCCTTCACGAAGGAATTGCGGGCACGGCGATGCCGTCGTTCCTGCTGTTGCCGGATGACGAAATCGATGCGCTGGTCGAATATGTGAAGTACCTCAGCATCCGCGGCCAGACCGAGACACTGCTGTTGATCAAGGTTCTGGACGAAGGCGATGCCATCGATCTGAAGACTACAAAGCTCAGCGATTTGGCCGGCGATTACCTGACTCCCGTGGCCGAATCGTGGGCGCAGGCGGAATCATCGATCGTTGTTCCGCCCGATGGCCCACCGACCGATACCCCCGAGGCGTTAGCGGCCTCGGTTGCCAAGGGAGCGGAATTGTTCCGAGGCGCCAAAGCGCAATGCGCGAAGTGTCACGGTCCCACGGCGATGGGAGACGGCAGCGAGGAATTGCTGTTCGACGACTGGAACAAGGTGAAGCAGTTCGCCGATATTTCGAAGAAGATTGCCGACGCCAACGGCATCGAGGATAGGAAAGAGAAGTCCGAGGCACTCAGCGATTTGCAAACGAAGTTGGTTGCCGAAGAGCACAAATGGCTTTTGCCTCAACAACAAGTGCAACCGCGCAATTTGCGGCTGGGGATCTATCGCTTTGGACGTCGTCCGGTGGACCTTTACCGCCGCATCTTTGCAGGCATCAACGGCACCCCGATGCCACAGGGCGGTGCGGACGCCAGCAATCCCAGCGGCATGACCTCAGAAGAGATTTGGCACATCGTCAATTACGTCCGGACGCTTCCCTACGAGAAGCTTAGCGATCCGCAGGTGGGCAAGGGACGATTGGCCGGTCTCGACTCTTGGCACGAATAGAACGTTCACGAATAGTAAGTGCGAGTGAACGGGGCGAGTGAAACGACGAATTGAGAATTGGGCGTGCAGGCCAGACGGCCGCCGCTTGCATGACACGCAAATAAGCCGCAAGTGATGCTTGTGGGAGGATGATTGTGGGTAGGTTCTGGAGCATTTTGTTTTTGCTGGTACCGGTCCTGGGTGTTGGCGTCTTTTGGTGGGCGCCAGGAGCTGGGTATTGGTTGCCGCGCGACATCTCGGAGCATGGCCATCAGATCGACCACCTGTGGACGTTCATCCTGATCCTGACGGGTCTAGTGTTCGTCGCCACCGAAGTGCTGCTGTTCTGGTTCATGTGGCGCTACGACGGGGCGAAGAACAACGACCCCGTGAAGTACATGCACGGCAGCCACAACCTGGAAGTCATTTGGACCATCCTGCCGGCCGCTACGCTGCTGTTCATCGCCATCTACCAGATGAACGCCTGGGCCGATGTGAAGATTCGCAATCCCGGCGCCGAGGGGTTGCCAGTGACGGTCGAAGTGACGGGCCGGCAATTCGAGTGGCGGCTGCGCTACCCGGGCAAGGACAACAAGCTCGGCACGCCCGACGACATTTACCATGTGAACGATTTGCACATCCCGGTCAACGAGGAGATTCTCGTCTCGCTGAAGACCCAGGACGTGTTGCACGATTTCTTCCTGCCGAATCTGCGCGTCAAGCAAGACGCGGTTCCCGGCATGATGATTCCCGTCTGGTTCAAAGCGACCGAGACGGGCACGTATGATCTTGTCTGCGCCGAGCTGTGCGGCTGGGGGCACTACAAGATGAAGGGGCGGCTCACGGTGCAGCCTCGCGACGAATATGACGAGTGGCTGTCTGAAATGTTTGCGGCACAAGAGGCGACGAAATGAGTACCTCCGCTCTCGGCGATTACGCTCACGACGATGCGCATGCTCACGATCACGGGCATTCGGCAGGCTTTCTGCGCACGTACGTGTTTTCGCTGGATCATAAAGTTATCGGCATCCAGTTCCTGTTCTCGACGCTGCTATGGTTCGTCGTGGGCGGGTTGTTGGCGCTGGCCGTGCGTTGGCAGTTGGCCTGGCCCTGGTCCGAAATGCCGATTGTCGGAAAGATGCTGTTCTCGGCCGAAGGGGGACAGATCTCGCCCGAGTTCTACACCATGCTGTTCACGATGCACGCCTCGGTGATGATCTTCTTCGTGATCATTCCGATTCTGGCGGGTGCGTTCGGCAACTTCCTGATCCCGCTGATGATCGGGGCCGACGATATGGCGTTCCCGACGCTGAACATGCTCAGCTACTGGTTCATGTGGCCGGCCTTTGTGTGCATGGTCGGCAGCTTCTTCGTAGCAGGCGGGGCGGCATCGTCCGGATGGACGGCCTACGCCACGTTGTCTGCCGTGTGGGGCGCGGCACCGGGGAGCCAGGCTGGGCAGACGCTATGGCTGATCGGGCTGATCTTCGTGGGGGTCTCGTCGATGATGGGATCGGTCAATTACATGACCACGATCATCCAGATGCGCGCTCCAGGCATGACGATGTTCCGCATGCCGATGACGATCTGGGCCATGTTCATTACCGCAATTTTGCAAGCTTTCGCGTTGCCGGTTTTGACCGCCGCACTGTTCATGCAATTGCTCGACCGCACGATCGGCACCGGCTTCTTCATTCCGGAAGGGCTGGTCGTCAATAACGTCTCGGCAGGTGCTGGCGGTGGTCAGACCTTGCTCTGGCAGCACTTGTTCTGGTTCTATTCGCACCCGGCTGTGTACATCATGATCCTGCCGGCGATGGGAATGGTCTCGGACATTATCTCATGCTTCGCGCGAAAGCCGCTGTTCGGTTACAAGCCGATGGTGTACTCGATCTCGGGTATCGCCGGGTTGGGCTTCATCGTCTGGGGGCATCACATGTTCATGTCGGGCATGAACCCGTACCTGGGCATGACGTTCATGGTCTCGACGATGTTCATCGCTCTGCCGAGCGCTGTAAAAGTGTTCAACTGGCTAGGCACGATCTGGGGCGCACGCATCCAGTTCACCACGCCGATGCTGTTTGCCCTGTCGTTCGTTTCGATGTTCATCATCGGCGGTTTGTCGGGCATCTTCATGGCGGCCACGCCGGTCGACATCTTCATTCACGACACGTACTTCATCGTCGGACACATTCATTATGTGTTGTTCGGCGGTACCGCTTTCGGCGTCTTCGGGGGAATCTATTTCTGGTTCCCGAAGATGTTCGGCCGCATGATGAACGAGTTCTGGGGGAAAGTACACTTCTTCCTGTCGTTCATCTTCTTCAACGGCACGTTCTACACGATGCATATTCTGGGGGCCGGCGGCTTCCCACGGCGGTTGGCAGACCCGTATCACTATCTGACGTTCCGGCATCTGCAACCGATGAATCAGTTCATGACGATTTGCGCCTTGGGCATGGGTGCCGCGCAGATCATTTTCGCGATCAATTTCTTCTACAGCATCTTTTTCGGGAAGAAAGTCGGACGCAATCCCTGGCACGCCAATAGCCTGGAATGGTTCGCCCCCAGCCCGCCGGGGCACGGCAACTTCGACGCACAGCCGATCGTCTACCGTGGACCGTACGAGTACGGCTCGCCGGAAGTCGACATCGATTACTATCCGCAAACGCAACCGCCCCCCGAAGGGCACATTCCCACCGACGATCACGGACACCATTAATCGTGGTGCAATCGCGCACACAAGCCGAGAATGCTCGCTCGCTCGTCGCGGCTCCGGCCAGTCCCTGGCCGCATCGCGTGGCTGTGCTGTTGGTATGCGCGACGTTTCCCCTGATCTGGGTCGGCGGATTAGTGACGACCTACGATGCCGGCATGGCCGTGCCCGACTGGCCTAACACGTTCGGCTACAACCTATTTCTGTATCCCTGGCAGACGTGGATCGCCGGACCGTGGGACTTGTTCATCGAACACGGTCATCGATTGTTCGGCGCCACGGTCGGCATGTTGACGATTCTGTTCGTCGTTACGACATTCCTCGGCGAGCAGCGTCGCTGGGTGCGGATGGCAAGCTTGGGGGCGCTCGCGCTTGTGATCGCGCAAGGCGCACTAGGCGGACTGCGCGTCGTGCTGGACGAACGTTTGTTGGCCCAACTGCATGGCTGCGTCGGTCCGGCATTCTTCGCGTATACCGTAGCACTCGCCGTGTGGACTTCACCTCGTTGGACTTCGAAGCAGTGGTGGGCCGGGCCGGATCAATCGCAGGAACTAGCCCGGGGCCGGGCGTCGGCTCGCTTTCAACGAATTGCTTTCCTTACCGTGGCGATCGCCTACTTGCAGTTGGTGCTGGGATCGCAATTGCGTCACGTGCGGCCGGTGGTTGACGTCACGGTGTTTCGCGCCGCCGTATGGTTGCACCTGTTTATGGCCGCGGCGTTGACAGTGCACGTGATCATGCTCGCCGCGCGGGCGACTCGCTGGTTTTTCGCGGATCGATTCATTTTCGTCCCGGCCGTCGCGTTGGCTGGGCTGTTGATCGTCCAACTTGCCTTGGGCGTAGGTGCTTGGGTCGTGAACTATGGCTGGCCCGAAGCGCTGTTTGGGAATTACCCCTGGGCCCAGCAGTTCGTCGTCATGCAAGCCGGACGATTGCAGGCTTGGGTAACGACCGGACACGTGGCCACGGGATCGCTGATTTTGGCGACCTCGCTACTCATTGCCTTGCGATCGTTGCTTTTGCCGGCCGGACAATCACGTGTCGTGCGCAGCGTCGTCGCGGTGGGGGTACTGGCATGAGCATTGTCACGACGGCCATGGCGAGCTCGTCGCGCGTTCGACTTGTAACGCGGTTGCGCGATTATGTCGAACTGACCAAGCCGAAGATCGTGGTCATGGAACTGGTCACGATCATCGTCGCGGCCTGTGTGGCCAGTTGGGGACAGCCTGACTGGCAACTGCTGTTGTATGCGGCTGTCGGCACCGGCCTCATTGCGGCAGGCGCGAGCGCCTGGAATCAGTGGATCGAGCGTCATTCGGACGCGCGGATGCCGCGAACCGCCGATCGCCCGTTGCCGGCCGGGCGACTCACCGCGGCCGAAGCGCTGTGGTTTGGCTCGATTTCGACCGTGGCCGGCGTGGCCGTCCTGGCGATGATGGTGAACTGGTTGACGGCGCTGTTGGGCCTGGCCACTTGGGTTGCCTACGTTTGCCTGTACACGCCGCTGAAGTCGCGCACTTCGCATAACACGGCGGTCGGCGCCGTCGCCGGCGCGATGCCGATATTGATGGGTTGGACGGCCGTCGGCGGACATTTGAATCTGTCCGCGGCGACCTTGTTCATGATTGTTTTCTTGTGGCAGTTCCCGCACTTCATGGCCATCGCTTGGATGTACCGCGCTGACTATGCCGCGGGGGGCTGCCAGATGCTGTCGGTCGTTGATCCCAGTGGCCGCCGAGTGGGACTGCTGGCTGTGACGGGGGCGCTCGCTCTTCTGCCGGTCAGCGTGCTGCCTGCCGTGATGCGGTTGGCGGGGACCGGTTATTTTTTTGCGGCGCTACTGCTGGGGCTTGCTCAGTTGGCGGCCGCAGCGTGGTTCGCACGAAGGTTGGACGAACGGTCGGCCCGGCTGCTGTTGCGTGCGTCGCTCGTCTATTTGCCGACGGTGCTGATTTTGCTTTTATTATCGAGTCGTATTGCGAGTTGAATTTGGGAGTCGTTTTGACCGTCTGACAAAACGGGGATGGACGCCATGGTCGCCGCACAACAAAGGCGACTGCCAACGTGCCCGCCCCTCTTTTGTCCGACGCTTTTAGAAAGGCATAATTACCGGTCATGGCCACAGCCGCTGACGCCCATCACGGGCATACTCAACATTTGAAGTTGCAATACCAGCCGGGTTTGCCGCTGCCTAACGGCAAGCTGTTTATGTGGCTGTTCTTGTCGACGGAAATTATGTTTTTCGCCGCGTTGATCGGCGTGTACATCGTGATTCGTTTCGGTGCGCCCGACTGGCCCGCCACGCACGACGTACACCTCTCCGAACCGATCGGCGCGTTCAATACATTCGTTCTGATTTGCTCTAGCGTCAGCGTGGTGCTGGCCCTGGAGTGCGCCAGGGCGAATAAGGCGGGATTGGCCAAAGCCTGGATGACTGTGACCTTGTTGCTGGGTTGTGTCTTCTTGGGCGTGAAAATGTACGAGTACAACGCAAAGTTCTCGCACGGCATCTATCCGGCCATGCCGCGCAGCCGTATCCACGAGCGTGCGGATCTGGACTTCGGTTCGGCGGCGCGGATCAAGTTGCAATCGCTCATCGAGCCGCTGGCCAAGCTTCCTCCCGAGGGGATCAAGCCTGAAGAGGCCGACAAGCTATTGCTAGCCAAGAAGATGAAGGATGACTTCGGTTCTACAAACCTGGTCACGTTGCAGCGGATGGCCGACGACATAATGCCGCCGCCAAGCTTGGAGGGGGACCACACGAAGGCCGACGCCCATCCCGAGACGTTGTCCGAAGAGCATCCCTGGGTGAACCTTGGTTATGCGCACGCGGGTTCGGACAAAGTTGAGTACGTGCGTGAGCTGATCGAGTCGTTCCACATGCCGATCGTGATTCCGGGCGGCAATATGTGGGCCAGCACGTATTTTTTGCTGACCGGCTTTCACGCCATCCACGTGTTGGTTGGTCTGATCGTTTTCGCGCTGATGATGACCTGGACGTTGGATGTACACCGGGCGGTCGCCATCGAGAATATTGGCCTGTACTGGCACTTTGTCGACCTGGTGTGGATATTCTTGTTCCCGCTTCTGTATTTGTTCTAAATCCCGGTAATACGGGTTTGTATTTTCGCGGAGTTATTTATGACGCACGATGCCGGCCATTCGACCGTCGACCATTCGCACGCCCACGGCGATCACGGGATTGCCAAGTATGTCTACGTGTTCCTGGCGTTGTGCGTTTTGACAGGTTGCTCGTTCTTCACGTACTCGAGTCTGTGGCCCTGGCATGAGCAGCCCGCGGTAGGGCGGTTCTTCATGATGGCGGTCTCGTGTACGAAGGCGATGCTTGTGATCCTGTTCTTCATGCATCTGAAGTACGAGGCCGATTGGAAATACGTTCTGACGATTCCGGCCTCGATCATGTCGGTGTTTCTGATGATGGCCCTGGTGCCGGATATCGGCTTGCGGATGCGTACCTATTCGCCCGAGCGGCGCGAGCACGCGGCCCAGCCCGAGGCCGAATTCGCGAAGCTGCAGCAAAAGGTTAAGCAGTTAGAGCCGGTCCGCGACACATCGGAAAAAGAGCCGGCTGCCGCCGCGCCTCACTAGAAGTACAATTAACCGGAAGCTTGTTGTGGCGGGTTGCTTTGTTAAGCATCTGCCGCGGCTGGCATCCGTGGCGCAGGGAATGATCGTCGACGGCCGTGGCAAGCCAGCCGGGCACAGTTGGACTTGGGTCGGCCGCTCTGGGGGGCGCGGCCCTCGTTGGGCGCTTTAGCTCGCAACGTTCCTTCTTTGTTTTTTCGAGTGACCTTCATGGTTTCCTCAACGGCCGTGTCTGTTTCGCGGCTGGTCTATCGCTATGGCGAGCGAAAAGCGCTAGACGATGTCAGCCTGGAAATTGCGCCGGGCGAAATCTTCGCTTTTCTCGGCCCCAACGGCGGCGGTAAGACCACGCTGTTCCGGCTGTTGTCGACGCTCGTGCCGATTCAGGAAGGCTCGATCACGATCCTTGGGCTGGACGTGGCCCAGCAATCGCACGAAGTGCGCCGCCGTATCGGCGTGGTGTTTCAAGCGCCCAGCCTCGATCGCAAGCTGACAGTTAATGAGAACCTGTGGCAACACGGCCAATTATACGGCATTACAGGCCGGACTTTCGACGAGCGGCGCCGTGAGATGCTGGCTCGCTTCGGGCTCGCGGATCGTGAGCATGACCTGGTCGAAACGCTTTCCGGCGGTTTGCGGCGGCGCGTCGAACTGGCCAAGGGACTTTTGCATCAGCCACGAGTACTGCTGTTGGACGAGCCGAGCACGGGCCTTGATCCCGGCGCTCGCAGCGACTTGTGGGAATATCTACATCGCGTGCGCAACGAAGAGGGGGTGACCGTTGTTCTGACGACGCACCTTTTGGAAGAAGCCGAGAAAGCCGATCGGCTGGCAATCATGAGCGCCGGATCACTCGTCGCGCTCGACACGCCGGACCAGCTGCGCGGCACGGTCGGCGGTGACACGATCTGGATCGAGACGGCACAGCCCGACTCGCTGGCGGCCGCGATTACGCAACGCCTGGGTTGCGCCGCCACGGTTGTCGACGGTCGTGTGCGATTGGAACAAGCTGCCGGCCATCAATGGGTGGCGCGCCTCGTCGAAGAGTTCCCCGGACAGGTCAGCTCGATCACGGTCGGCAAGCCGACGCTAGAGGATGTGTTCATCGCCCGCACCGGTCATCGCTTCTGGCAGGCCGAGGAGGTGGGCGTTGGCTGAACGGGGTATCGAATCGATTTCGACTGCTACGGCAACAACGCCACAACCGGTGTCTGGCGAGCCGCGCGCCCGCGCCACGACCGAAGCGCCGATGACATCGAGCGCAGGCACCTCGGGTTCGGCCGTCTGGTCCCTTTGTTATCGCGAGCTGGTGCGCTTTGTGCGTCAGCGAAATCGGATCGTCGGCGCGATCGGGCAGCCCGTGCTATTCTGGATTTTGTTCGGCGCGGGCTTGGGTCCGTCGTTCCAAATGGCTGGCGCCGGCACGGACGTGAGTTATCGCGAATACTTCTTTCCGGGCACGCTGGCGCTGATCCTGCTGTTCACGGCAATCTTCTCGACGATTTCCATCATTGAAGATCGCCGCGAGGGCTTCTTGCAATCCGTGCTCGTCGCGCCGATTCCCCGTTGGTCGATGGTGCTGGGCAAGATCCTCGGCGGAACACTACTGGCCGCTGGCCAGGGATTGTTGTTTCTGATATTGGGGCTGACGGTCGGACTGCATTTTTCGCTCGTCGGCACCATTGCCGCGGCATTGTTTTCGTTAGTGGTCGCCTTTGCGCTGACATCACTGGGGTTTGTCATTGCCTGGCGGATGGATTCGACGCAGGGCTTTCACGCCATCATGAGCGTGTTTCTGTTGCCGATGTGGTTATTGTCTGGCGCGTTTTTTCCCGCCGACAGTGGTTGGCTGCGGTGGATCATGTACGTGAATCCGCTGACCTACGGCGTGGCGGCGATGCGGAGATTGCTCTACTGGGGCGAGGCCGCTCCGGCAGCACTCGGGTGGATGAACGCGCTGCCGTCGCTGCCGGTGGCACTGACGGTGACAATTTTATTTGCTGTGGTAACGTTCGCCGCCGCATGTTGGATTGCCGGACAGCGAACGACGGGAGATCTGCTGTGACGATGCAAGTTAAGGTTTGGTTGTCCTTGCTGCTGGCGGCCTTAGGGGCGTACGGCTCGTACACCGGATGGCGCGTTTATCAAGCCACGAGCGGTGACCGCAGCGTGGTGAGCAAGCCCCGCCATATCGAGCGCACGCGGTCTACGGGATCGCTCGAGGACGCGGCGCTGGTTGATACGGACGGAAAGCCCTTTGCGCTTGATGAGCTGAAGGGGGACGTGTGGATAGCGAGTTTCTTTTTTACTAGTTGCCCCGGTCCTTGCGCCCAGATGAACCGCGCGCTGGCGGAGCTGCAAAACGACGATAAAGATCCGCATCTGAAGTTCGTCAGCGTTACCTGTGATCCGGCGAACGATACGCCCGAGGTGTTGGCCAAATACGCTCGCACGTTCAAAGCTGACCCCAAGCGGTGGACATTCCTCAGCGGCCCGTTCGAGTCCGTTCAGAAGCTCGGCAGCGAAGCCTTTCAGGTGCCGGTCGGGCCGAAGATGCATACCGAGCGCGTGATCCTGGTGGATAAATGGAGCAACGTCCGCGGCCTGTACCTGACTAGTGATTCGAGCCAGATGTTGGCGCTGAAGAAGAAGATCACGAAGCTGCTGGCCGAAGAGACGCCCCCGGCGAAGACTGACCAGGCTGAGACGTCGGCGAGCGAACAAACAGCAGCGGAAGCCACGACCTCGGCCGATCCGGCAGCAGACGCCTCAGAAACCACTGACGGCGCCGAGAGCTCTTCGACGACCGAGCCGGCAGCGAGCGAGGCCACGCCGTGACGTCGTTCGCACATGTCGGCATGGTCGTTCACTCGCTACTGGCATTCACGGTCACGGACCTGCCTACGCTCAATGCGCTGTTGAATGCGTCCGCCACGGTTTTACTGGTCGTGGGTTTCACGTTCATCAAGCAAGGACGCGAGCAAGCGCACAAGCGGGCCATGCTGGCGGCATTCGTGGTCAGCATTCTCTTTTTGATTTCTTACCTGATTTACCACTACCAAGCCCTGCACGTGAAATTCACCGGGCCGGCGACGGTGAGGTACGTTTACTATGCGATCCTGATTCCGCACGTAATTCTGGCGGCGGCCGTGCCTTTTTTGGCGGTGACGACCATCTATCTGGGGCTCACCGATCAACGGTTACGGCATCGTGGCGTGGCCCGCTGGACCTTTCCGATCTGGCTGTTTGTTTCGGTAACCGGCGTGATCGTGTATGTGATGCTGTATCACGGGGCATGGTTGGGCTACGCCACCGAAGGCGTATAAACCGAGGCGCGCGGCTCGTTTCGCTGGCTGTGACCTGATCTCGTGCGTGTGCGTTGCCTGGACGACAGACCCAAGGGGCGATGGCGGCATGACTGGCGAGTATCTGCCAACTCCGATGGGCGGCGACGCGGACGCCGAAATGCCCACGCAGGCCGAAGCGTTCGAGGCTTGCGCCCGTGCCCGCCGAGCGGAGTACGAATCCACGATCGAAATCATCGAGAACGCCGGCCGGACTGAGCGGGCGGCGCTCGAATTGATCGACGATACGCTGGGCCGGGCTCAGGTCGGCATCGATCAATCGCCTGGCCGCGCGGGGCGAGAATGCCGGGCAGGGTGCGCTTTCTGTTGCTACTCGCACGTCGAGGTTCATCCGCTCGATGCCATCAGCGTGGCCCATCATCTGCGTCAAACGCTGCCACCCGAGCAACTCGCCAAGGTCGAAGAACGATTGCGCGATCGCGTACGGCGGAAACGGCCGATGACTGCCGAGCAGCGCAAGCAGGCGAACATCCCTTGTGCATTGCTGGCCGACGATAATACGTGCAGCGTATACGCGGCGCGCCCCTTGATCTGTCGCGGGTATAGTTCGCTATCGGTCAAAAAATGCGAAGAGGCGTATCTGCATCCGACGCAGCCCAATACCGCCCCGTTCGACTATCACGCGCGCATCTGGACGGTGTCAGTGTCCGACGGGATGCGCGATGGGCTCGCGGAAAAAGGAATCGATGCCCAGCGGTATGAGCTGAACAGCGCGGTACTGTGCGCGTTAACGACTCCGGACGTGGCGGCGAAATGGATCAAGGGACAAAACGTCTTCCGGGATTGCTTGCCCGGGCGTGAAGGGCAACCCCCGCCAGCACCTGCGTCCGCCAGGGTCGCGCGGCCGGCAACCGGCGCGGCGGGGCGGAACGATCCCTGCCCTTGTGGCTCAGGCAAGAAATATAAGAAATGCTGTATGACGAAGAAGCCGTCGTAGCGACGCGTGCGGAATCCACGAGCGGGGGCATGGGGCACCGGGCGTCCTACTCGAACGAGAAAAACCGGCTAAAAACCGACTTGCCAGGCACGATCCTCCCCCGGTTTCCGTCTACCCAGGTGCCCTGTATCGGCTATAATTTCGATTGTTAAAGATGTCCGGTCTAGCGAGTCTGAAAATGACGCATACAAGCCATGACACCCGCGCCGAACGACGTCGACGCCTGTTGTCGAACGTTGTCTTGTTCGCCGCAGTGGTTCTCGTCTTGGTTGCGGCTCAGACGGCCTCGGCTTGTCCCAGTTGCAAGGCGGCTCTCGCCAATCAGGATGGCAAGGGGGGAGACCTGGTCACCGGGATGATGTACAGCATCCTGTTCATGCTCTCGATGCCGTTCGCGATCTTCGGTTCGTTCAGCGGTTATTTCTATTACCTGGTGCGCCAGGCCCGTCGCCAGCAGAAAAATGGCGACGCTCCGCTCGGCGGTCACCAGTCGACCGAGATTCGCGGCGAGTAATCGTTCGCACGCGTTTTTCTATTTCGCCGCGCGATTCGACGTTACCTATGCGCTGCGTCTTTCGCGGCATCATGTGGAATTGGTTGTGATGCGGCGGTCGTTGTCGGCAGAGGATCGACAAAATGATCCCACGTCATCCACAGCGCCCGGGCATAGCGGAAAAACCACATCGGAAACAGGATGCAAAACGCACCGAGCGAGAAGAGCAGCGTTCGTTCGGAGAAGTCGCTGAACATCATCATCGACAGGGCGGCAATCGTCACAATAAAGGCCGTGACGCCGTAGTTGAAATAGATCGAGCCAAGGAAGTAGCCGGGCTCGCGCTCGAATTTCAGGCCGCACGACTCGCATTGTCGCGGCATGCTGACCCAACCGCTGAAGAGTCGCCCCTGGCCGCAGCGCGGACAGCGCAGCCGTAAGGTTCGTCCGAGGATTTGCCACAGGCTCATTGTTGTCTGCCTCCCGCCGCGCTCGTTGCGGCGCGGCATGTCTTTACGATACTCTACTGCCAGCGACGCAGCCATGCGGGTGTAAGTTTATCCAAGGTGTCGCGCAGGAGAACGGGCGTGCAAATCATTGGGCGGCTGCTACAGATCGCGGGACTCGTTCTGCCCGGCCTGGCCATCGTCATGCAAATCACGGAGCTCGTAAGCGTTGGCAAGATGCTCGTGATGGCCGTGGCTTCATTCGCGATGTTCTACATCGGTCGCATTCTGGAAGGGTATTCGCGGTCGCGGTAAGTCCTGGCGGTGCTGGCGCACCCATCAAGTGGGAGCTTACGAAGGTGGGACGTGTCGCGGGTAGCCGCGCCGCGCCCGCGCCGCGATTTGCAGGAATCGCCACGATTTTCTGCGGTTTTCCCTGCATTTCGCATCGTCTGCCGGGTCGGCTGTGAGTGGGCGTTTCCTTTCCGGGAACTGTGTCGCGGCTTATACTTAAGTGCCCAGCGTCGGTTGACGCCCGAACCGTCGTTACGCTTTCGATCGATCCGGTTCAGCCTGCTTTCGACGCGCGCCGCCGCCCAGATGTCTTGCCTGGCATGCTCGACCCTTCACCGAGGTCCGTGCGAACGTGAGTATCGGTTTCGTATGCCGTAATCTGAGTTGGCTGGTTGTCGCGTTCTTCGCGTTGCTGATTGCGCCGCGTTTATGCGCAGCGCAACCCTTCTTCTTTAGCCTGTCCAGCCGCTTTGAGCTTTCCGATTCGGTGGAAGTGCCGCAGGCCGACGCCGATACGTTGTCCCGCCTGGAGCAGGCCAAGGCCTTCGCCGGGGACCAGCAATGGGACGAAGCTGTCGAAACCTTGCGACAGGTGATGGAAAAAGATTTGGGCCGTGTCATCGCTGCCAGCGACCGCCGTTACGTCAGCGTGCGTGAATATTGCCAAATGCGGCTGGCGGTTCTGCCGGCGCAGGCGCTCGCGCTTTATCGTGCCCGGATCGACGCCCAGGCCAAACGATTATTTGACGACGTAGTGGCCCGACATGATGTGCGGGCATTGCGCGACATGCTCGACCAGTACTTTGTCAGCAGCACGGGCGACGATGCCTTGTTGGCCTTGGGAGATATGGCTCTCGAACGGGGCGAGCATGGCGTTGCGCGAGCCAGTTGGGAGGCGTTGATTCCTACCCCGCCACAAAGCGTGCCGCGCGACGCATTTGATCGCACGATTGCCGATGATGGACTCGCGACCGAGCGTCGCGAGCAGTTGCAGCGGTGGTACCAGCCGGATAGCGCGATCCCGCCGGCCGTGTATCGGTTGCGCACCGATGAAGCTTTGACCGATGAAACGCGCCGCGAACTTGTCGCTTGTTGGAACGACCGCAACCTGCCCCCCAATCGCTTGGCATATCCGGATTCGGACGTCGATCTGGCCAGCGTGCGTGCGCGGCTCGTGCTGGTGTCGATTCTGGAAGGTTCGCTCGAGCGCGCCGCCGACGAACTTGTGGCGTTTACGGCGATGCATGCCTCGGCACGTGGTCGACTCGCCGGTCTGGAAGTGAATTACGTCGAGTCGCTGACGGCGCTCTTGGCCGGGGCGAAGGATTGGCAGCCGTCTGCCGCGGGGCGCGATTGGCCGACGTTCGCCGGGGCGATGTCTCGATCGCATTGCGGGCCGGCGGCGCTTGCTCCGGATGTTGTCTTGTGGAGCGAACCGATTTCGCTCCCCAAGGCGCCGGTTACCGATTCATTTTATCCTTCGCCTCGCGTTGCCGAGACCAAGAACGAGCTGCTCAGCTACCATCCGATCGTCGTCGGCAATCTGGTTGCCGTAAACACGCAGCATGAAATTCGAATTTACGACCTCCGCACCGGTAAGCCGGCCTGGGGGGGCGACGCCGTTATATTTCGTCCTGCCGAGCCGATCGCCGAGCGCGTACATGGCACGGCCAGCACGCTGGGCGTGGCGCGATTCACACTCACGGCTCATGAAGGCTTTCTCTATGCCCGCATGGGCGATCCGCTGACGACGCGCCCCGAAGACAGCGTCAATTATCATCAGCCGAGCTATCTCGTCGGGCTGGACCTGGTCGGCGAAGGGCGTTTGACGTGGCCGCCGCTGCGACTGGAAGAGAAATGGGCCTACGAGGGATCGCCGGTCACGGACGGCAAGCGAGTTTTTGTCGCGCTGCGACATGGCACGCGCCCCCAATCGCACGTCGCTTGTTACGACGCGCGCACCGGCCGACAATTGTGGCGGCAGTTCGTCGCCAGCGCTGAAACGCCGTCGCGCGGCCAATCGGGTGAGTGTACGCACAACCTGCTGACGTTGGTCGACGATGTTGTGTACGTGAACACGAACCTGGGCGCCGTAGCGGCGCTGGCTGCCGACACGGGACACCCGCTGTGGATCGTGCGCTATCCGCGCGCGAAGAAGGGGGACCTAAATCAGCGGGCGACGCATTTCTATCGCGATTTGACTCCGTGTCTCTACGACCGTGGCCGGCTGATCGTCGCACCGGCCGACAGTGAAAGCATTCTGGCCTACGATGCGGCGACCGGGCTGTTGCTGTGGGAGACGAATCTGGCCAACGACGTCGTGCATCTGTTGGGGGTCGGCGGTGACGCACTGTGGGCTAGCGGCGAAAAACTATGGCGCATCAACGTGATGACCGGCAAAGTGAGCTATCCCTGGCCCGAGGGCCCGACGCCCAAGGGGTTTGGCCGTGGCGTGTTGGCGGGCGGCAAGGTCTATTGGCCAACCGTGCAAGCGATCCACGTCTTCGATCAGCGCACAGGACAGGAGCAAGCGCCCGTCATGCTCGAAGCGCGCGGGATTCATTCGGGCAATTTAGTCGCGGCCGGCGAAGTGCTGGTCATTGCCAGCAGTGATCGACTTACCGCCTTAGGACCAGCCGATTACTCGGCGGCAGGCAACACGCTAGGACAAGGCGAACGGGCCAAGCCTCGCACCGAACAAGCGACGCGCGCGCCGGCGCCATCCGGTCGTACAAGACCGGCGTCGCAGAGTGCGAGCGGCCGGTAAGAGCTAGTGGCGCATGTTGGCAACGCCACGATCGAGTTGGATTGGCAGAACGGGCTGAATCAAATCAGGCGGAAATCAACGATTTGAAAAGAGGATCGCATGCTCCCCGACGATGACGTGCAATCAGTACAAAAGCTTAACGACGCCTACCGCCGACTGGTCGCCGAGTTGGGGCGCGTGATCGTCGGCCAGCAACAGGTGATCGAAGAGTTGCTGATCGCGATGTTCGCTCGCGGCCACTGCTTGTTGGTCGGTGTGCCAGGCCTGGCAAAGACATTGCTGATTCGCACGCTGGCCGACACGCTGTCGCTCAAGTTCAGCCGCATCCAATTCACGCCCGACCTGATGCCATCGGACATTACGGGCACCGAGGTGATTCAGGAAGACAAGGTTTCAGGCGTGCGGCAGTTCAAGTTTTTGGCCGGCCCGATCTTTGCGAACGTGATCTTGGCCGACGAAATCAATCGCACGCCGCCAAAGACGCAGGCGGCGCTGCTCGAGGCAATGCAAGAGCACCAGGTGACCGTGGGTGGCACACGGCATCGTCTGACGGCGCCATTCTTCGTCCTGGCCACACAGAACCCGATCGAGCAGGAGGGTACCTATCCATTGCCCGAGGCGCAGCTCGATCGCTTCATGTTCAACACGTTCGTCGACTATCCGGACGAAGACGAAGAACTCGAAATCGTGCGCCGCACGACCGCCGACGAAACGCCGACACTCGAAACAACACTATCGACCGAGGACATTCTCACGCTGCAGAACATCGTGCGGCGCGTGCCCGTGGCCGAGCACGTGGCCCGCTATGCATTGCGCTTCACGCGGTTGACGCGGCGCGAGAAGGGGGACGTTCCGCAGTTCATTCGCGATTACGTCAGTTGGGGCGCGGGACCACGGGCCAGTCAGTACCTGGTGCTTGCGGCGAAAGCGCGGGCCGTGCTGCACGGCCGGTATCACGCCGAGTGCGAGGACGTGCGGGCTGTCGTGGCGCCGGTGCTCAGGCATCGCATTGTGACCAACTTCAATGCCGAGGCCGAAGGAATCAAGACAGACCATATCATTCGCAAGTTGATCGAAGTCGTTCCGGAATCGGACCTGGAGACCAGCGGCGGTGGACGAGTCGCAGAAGTATTTAGATCCGCAGACGCTCGCTAAATTGCACGGCCTGGAGCTGCGAGCTCGTTCGATCGTCGAGGGATACGTGGCGGGCATGCATCGCAGCCCCTACCACGGATTCTCGGTCGAGTTCGCCGAGCATCGCGAATACGTGCCAGGTGACGATCTGCGCTACGTCGATTGGAAAGTATTTGCCAAGACCGACAAGGTCTATCTGAAGCAATACGAAGAGGAGACGAACCTCGCCTGTTATTTGCTGTTGGATACGAGCGAGAGCATGCGCTACAAGAGCGACCACGCGGCTCTCAGCAAATTGGAATATGCGCAGTGCATCGCTGCATCACTGGCTTACCTCACGCTGCGCCAGCAGGATAGTGTCGGCCTGGTGACGTTCGACCAGGAGGTCCGCACTTTGCTACGCCCCAGCGGCAATCCGTCGCAACTGAAACAAATGATGCACGTCATGGACGAGACGCATGCCGAACGGAAGACGGCGACGGGCCCCATCTTTCATGACCTGGCCGAACGCTTGAAGAAGCGCGGCCTGGTCGTGATTCTTAGCGATTTGTTCGATGATGTTCCCGCGATGATGGCGGGACTAAAGCATCTGCGACATCGCCGGCACGAGGTCGTAATTTTCCATGTGCTCGACCCGGCCGAAATGGATTTTCCCTTTCAGCAGACGACTCTGTTCAAGGGGCTCGAGCAGTTGCCCGACGTCCTGAGCGAACCGCGCACGCTGCGCAAAGCGTACCTGGCGGAGTTTGGTGCTTTCTTGCGCCAGGTGCAAAGCGGCTGCCGGGCGCAGCGCATCGATTACGTACCGATGCGCACCGATCAAACATTGGACGTGCCGCTGTCGGCATACCTGGCGTCTCGACTCAGGCATGCCGGCTGATGGGACCGTTGATGGTGAAGTAAGGCGAATTGTTGGAATGCAGTTCGATCACAATCTTATCGTGAAAGACGTTGCTTAATCGGTTAATACTGCTGGGCCTGTGGATGCATCCGGCGATGCTCGGCTGGATGGCGGCTGCTGCTGCGCCCGTAGTGATTCATTTGCTCAGTCGGCGCCGCTACCAGGAGGTTCCCTGGGCGGCGATGCAGTATCTGCTAGCCGCGGTCACCAAGAATTCACGGCGCATTCACCTGGAGAACTGGTTGCTGCTGGCCGTGCGCACGGCTCTTGTTTTGGCGGTGGTGCTGGCCGTGGCCGAGCCCATGATCGAGCGCACCGGCATGGTGACGCATACCGGCCAGCCGACGCATAAGTTGCTGGTGCTGGACGCTTCGTATTCGATGGCGTACAAGCCCACGGATCGCAGCCGGTTCGACCGTGCCAAGCAACTGGCCGAGCAAATCGTCGAAGAGCGCAGCCAAGGAGACGGTTTGACGCTGATTTTAATGGCTGATCCGCCGCAAGTGATTGTCGGCACGCCGTCGTTTTCGGCCGCTGAGTTTTTGGGCGAGATCGCGGCGACGAAGATCACGCACGGTGGCGCCGACCTGGCGACGACACTCACACAGATCGAGCAGGTACTTGCGGCCGCGCGGCGCGAATTTCCCCGGCTCACGCGCGAGCAGGTGTACTTCCTTACCGATTTGGGCCGGACTAGTTGGTCCCCCGATCTCGGCGCCGCGTCAATTGCAGAATTCCGCGAACGCGCGCGGCGCCTCGGCGAAGCGGCCGCATTGACCGTGATCGACCTCGGGCAATCCGGAGCTGATAACGCCGCGATCGAGCAGCTTCGCCTGGCCGATGGAGTTGTCACGGTGGGGCAAGCGACGATGCTAGCCGCCGAGGTGCGCAACTTCGGACGTCAGGCCAAAGCGCAGCAAACTGTCGAGCTGCACATCGACGGCGAGCGTACCGCCGAGCGAACGGTCGACCTGGCCGCCGGTGGCAGTACGGCCGTAAACTTTCCCTGTTATTTCGACGCCGCGGGCGAGCACGTCGTCGAGCTACGCATGACGCCTGACTTGCTGGATATCGATAATCACCGTTACCTGGCGATTGGTGTTAAGGACCAACTGCGCGTCCTGTGCGTTGATGGTCGACCGGCCGGCGGGCGGTTCAAATCGGCGACCGATTTTCTGATGGTCGCCCTCTCGCCACCGGCGGGCGAACGCCAGCGATCGCGAGTCCGGCCCGAAGTTGTCAACGAGAGCGCGCTGTTGGACACCGATCTCACGCAGTACGACTGCGTGTTCCTGTGCAATGTGTCGCAATTCACGGAGCGCGAGGCCAATGTGTTGCGCTCTTACTTGAACTTTGGCGGGGGCGTCGTCTTTTTCCTTGGCGACCAGGTGCAGCCCGATAATTACAATCGGCTGCTCGCCGCGCGTGACGATCCCGCGAAGCGCGTCCTGCCGGCGCAACTCTTGAAGCCGGCCGAGGCGGCGCAATACGCGCTCGACCCGCTCGGCTATCGGCATCCGCTGGTCGCCGAGTTCCGCGATTCAGAACAAGCCGGCCTGTTGACCACTCCGCTGCAAAAGTATTTCAAATTGCAATTGGCCGAGCCGACACGAGCGCAAGTCGCGCTGGCCACGGATAGCGGCGATCCGCTAATCGTGGAAGAAACGATCGGCCGCGGACGATCGATCCTGGTGGCGACCAGCGCCGATGCCACTTGGACGGCGATGCCGATGTGGCCCAGCTATGTACCCATCGTCCAGGAACTCCTGATGTTCGCCATGCACGGACGCTTGCAAGAGCACAACGTGTCGGTGGGGCAGGCACTGGGGGGCTTGTTGCCGGCGGGGCGCGTGGCAGGGATCGACGTGCGAGTGCCGTCGGGAGAAATCAAACGCGCCGCGGTCGTTGGCGAAGCGAGCGACCGTTCCTGGTCGTTCGGCGACACGCAGCAGAGCGGCATCTACCGCGTCGAACCATTCGGCGGCGGAACGCAGCTCGCAGCGGCGCAAGCCTTTGCTGTGAATCTCAACACGGTCGAAAGCGATTTGGAGCAAGTCACTCCCGAGGAACTCGCGCAAGACGTCTGGCCGGGAGTCCGTTATTTCCATCGTACGAACTGGCGCGATACGGATGCCGACGTCAGTGACGAGATCGTCGTTCGTAGTCGCTTGCATTTGTGGTTATTAGTCGCCGCGGTCGGGTTGCTGGTGACCGAGAGCTTTTTGAATTGGTTCAGCGGACGTTACGCGCGATGAAAGGAACCGTGCCAGCCTGGTTAGAGCGTTTCCTCGGCCTCGAGCCCGCCGAGTCCGGGGAAGGTACGGTTTGGACGCTCGACTATCAGTGGCCGTGGCCGGCCGGCCTGACATTGGTCGTGGTGGCGTCGATCGTAACGCTGATCGTATTCTTTTACCTGCGCGAGGCGGCCCGCGCCGGGCGCAACATTCGCATTGCCCTGATCGGCGTGCGGTTGGTGGTGCTGGGAATCGTCTGCTTCATGATCGCGCAAGTAGCCGTCACGCTCGAGCGGACGGGGCTGCCTTATTTGGTGTTCGCCGTTGATGATTCGGCCAGCATGGGCGTGGTCGATCGTTACGATGATCCGCAGATCGCTTCATTAGCCGAATCGCAGTTGCGCGGCGCTCGATTGCAAAGAATGACCCGCCTGAACCTGGCGAAGTCATTACTGTTGGCCGATAACGGCCAGTTACTGCAAGATGCCGCCCGAGGTCACAAGCTGCGACTGTACTTTATCGCGGACAGTGCGCGTAGCGACTTAGGCGAAACCGAAGAATTGCTCGAACGCATTGCCAGGGTCGAGCCGACGGGTCAGAGCACGCGTCTGGGGCAGGGGATCCGCAACATCTTGAACGATTTGCGCGGCGCACCACCGTCGGCGATCGTGCTGTTCAGCGATGGCATCAGCACCGAGGGAGAATCGCTGGCCGATGCGGCCGGCTATGCGCGACGTCGGGGAGTGCCGCTGTTGACGGTTGCGCTGGGGAACGACCGGCCAAACCGCGATCTGGTCGTCAGTGATCTTTTGGTCGATGACGTGGTTTTTGTCGATGATGTGGTGAACTTCGAATTCAAGCTCATCGGCCACGGCTTTGCCGATAAGCAAGTCGACGTCGTGCTGCGCGATAAGACAAACCCTGCGCCGCTGGCGAAAACCACGGTCAAGGTGGGCGCTGATGGCCAGGCGAAAAAGGTCGTCATCCCGTATCGCCCCACGGCCGTCGGCGAATTCGAGTTCGTTGTCGAAGTTCCCAGTTTGCCGGACGAGGTGCAGGCGGATAACAATCGGCAAGAGCGGCTGGTCAGCGTGCGCAAGGATCAGATTCATGTCCTGCTTGCGCAAGCTTATCCGAACTACGAGTTCCGCTATCTTAAGCACCTTTTAGAGCGCGACTCGACGATCGAGTTGCATACTGTCCTGCAAGAGGCCGATCCTTCGTATGCCGAGATCGACCAATCGGCTTTGCGATCGTTCCCCGTGCGACGCGAGGAGTTGTTCAAGTACGACGTGATCATCTTCGGTGATGTGAATCCCACGCTGCTGGGCGCGGGCGTGATGCGAAATCTGAACGAGTTCGTCACCGAGAAGGGGGGCGGACTGGTGTTTATCTCGGGGCTTCGATTCACCCCCGACGCTTATCGCGATACGCCGTTGGCTGCGCTGTTGCCATTGGAGTTCGACGGCGCCACGGCCGGGCAGCCCATTTCGGGATCGGTCGCAGGCTTTCAGGTGTTGCCTACCGATCTGGGCCTGGCCAGCCCAACCATGCAGTTGGGGGACACACCGGAACAGACTCGCGAGATTTGGAACAACTTGCCACCGCTGTATTGGATGTTCGAGATTTCGAAGCTCAAGCCGGCCGTGCGCGTGCTGGCCGAGCATGTTGCCCGGTCGGGCGAAAACGGCGCGAAGTTGCCATTGATCTGTCTGCAATATGCGGGGGCAGGCAAGGTGCTGTTTCACGCCGTCGACGGCACCTGGCGTTGGCGCTATCGGGTGGGGGATGTTTTTTTCGCCCGCTACTGGATTCAAACCATCCGTTATCTCAGTCGGGCGAAGTTGCTGGGAAATAATCGATCGGCCGAATTGACGACCGATCGTCGCGAATATCACCGAGGCGAACCAGTCCTGGTGCGCGTCCGCTTCACCGATGAGCGATTGGCCCCGGCCGAGGATAATGGTGTCAGCGTGGTGCTCGAGCAACAGGGAAGCAAGAACATCCATGTGCAGCTTGAGCGCGCGGAAATGGGGCGTGGTGTTTTCGTCGCTTCGCTAGCGGACTTGCCTGAGGGGCGCTATCACGCTTGGATCGCGGCGCCGACCTTGGAGGGGGGCGCACCGGCGACCGACTTCACCGTGACATTGGCCGCCGGTGAGTTCGAGCGCGTCGAGGCCGATTTTGCAGAGCTGGCGCGGGCCAGCGAAACGACTAAGGGGCGCAGCTTCACGCTCGCCACGGCCGAGCAATTGAAGAAATCCCTGCCAGCCGGGCGACAGGTGCCAATCGAAGCTTTGCCCCCCATCGAGCTTTGGAATCGTTGGCCGCTATTGCTGGCATTTGTCGGTTTGCTAGTCGGCGAGTGGCTGCTGCGCAAGCGATATGCAATGGTATAATCACAAAGAGTGGCGGAATTCGACGGGCGAGGAATAGTTATGCCGCATCCGCTCGAGCTCAAACTCGCGCGAATCCGCCGAAGAGCACGGCAGTTCGTACTGTCGAAAGCCATATCGCGTGCGCTGGTCCTCGTGCTGTGGACTGGCGTGACGCTGGCGCTCGTCGATGCGCTCTTCCGCTATCAAGATCGCGGGCTGCGGGCGATTTCCTCGCTGGCCTTGCTGACCGTTGTCACCTTGGCCGCGCGCGGAGTCTGGCGTGCCATTCGCGGCAGCCGAATGAGCGATGTCCAGATCGCTAAGCGTTTGGAACTCGCATATCCGTCTCTTCGTGGCCGGTTAGCGAGCGCCGTGGAATTCGTTCGCGAGCCTGCGGACGACCCCCTGGCGGGCTCGGCGGACTTGCGCCGGGCCGTGATTCGCGATACCTCGGCCGCGATCGACGAACTCGATCTTTCGACGGCCCTCGACGCGCGGCCGGCCCGCCGTGCTCTGTTGAGCTTGGGAATTTCACTGGCCGCGGTGCTGTTGCTCATTTTTGTTGGCGGTTCGACGTCGCGTGTGGCGCTATTGCGCCTGGTGAGTCCGCTGGGTGACTTCGACTGGCCGCGCGTGAATCAGTTGGCAATCGTTGCCCCGGTCGACCGTTTGCCCCACGGACAGAACTTCGAAGTTGAAGTGATCGATCAAACGTCGGCCGTTCCGCCGGACGACGTCGTGATGCATTACCGGTTTAGTGGCCCTGACGACAAAGTGAGCGAAGAGACCGAACCATTGCATGCGATCGGAGGAGAACTGCTCGCGCGTCGAGAAAACGTCGAGCGGCCGTTCGAATATCGCGCGGTGGGGGGAGATGATTATACGATGCCCTGGACGGCGCTGGACGTCGTCGAGCCGCCGGCGGTGCGCAGTACCAAGCTGATGCTGCACTTTCCGGCGTATACCGGTTGGGAACCGCGCGCCAGCGAAGCGAATCTGCGCGCACTGGTCGGCACGAAGGTGCAACTGGAAGCCACGTTCACGAAGCCGCTGGCCGAGGCAGCCCTGCGGATGGCGGATGACGTCACGATTCCCGCGACGCTTCGCGCCGACGGTTACGGTGCCACGATTGCCCCCGATGCGGAAACTCCTTTTGAAGTGCGGGCCTCGGGACCGTACCGGTTCGTTTTGACGGACCGCGAAGGCTTTCATAACGATGAAACGACTCGCTATGAAATTCGAGCCGTGCCCGACGCGCCCCCGACCGCGGAAATCGAGCAACCGAAGGCAAACTTGTATGTCACGCCTGACGCGGTTCTGTCACTGAGTCTGAACGCCGCAGACGATCTGGCGGTACACGGTGTATCGCTTGAGTATTTGCGCTCTGACAAATCTGACGCGGGCTCAGAGCGATTGGAACTCTTCGCCGGGCCGGAGTCCGTGCCCGCTGAAGTGGCGACCGCCTCATCCGCAGAAGGTTATACCGGCGACCGGCGCGAGCTGTCTTATGAGTGGCAGTTGACGCCGCTGGGCTTGCCTCCGGGTGTGCAGCTTACGTTTCACGCTTCGGTGACCGATTACGCCGGGCAAACAGGCCAAAGCCTGCCACGGCGGTTGGCGATCGTCACGCCTGAAGAGGCGCAAGACCGTCTGGTCGATCGGCAGGGGGTAATTTTCAACGAGTTGTCGCGCGTGCTGCAATTGCAGCACGCGGCACGATCTCACGTGGCCGGATTGGAAGTACAGCTCAAGCAAACCGGCAAGTTGAAAAAATCGGACATCGACGCCTTGCAGGGAGCGGGCCTGAATCAGCAACAGGTCGAACGCGAATTGACCAACAAGCACGAAGGTCTGCGAGGCCAGGTCAACGATCTGCTCGAAGAATTGCAGATCAACAAGATCGACGGACCCGACACTCAGCGACAAATGCAGGACCTGCTCGATCGGCTATCGCGATTGGCTGACGGTCCCCTGCCCGAGGCTGGTCGCGGTCTGGCGACGGCGATCAAGACGGCGCAGGTCGAGCTGCAAGACAAGACTGAGACGGCGCCTGGCAAGGGGGCCGGCATCAATACGCCTCTCGCAGAAGCCGCCCAGGCGCAGGATGAAGTGACCGAGTCGCTCGCCGAAATGCTCGACGAGATGAAGCAGTGGGCCAGCTTCCGTCATTTTCATCGTGAAGTCGGGCAAGTCACCAAGGCGCAGGAAGAGCTCGTCGAAGAAACGGCAAAGCTCGGCCAGCAGACACTCTCTCGCGCCAGCGGAGATTTAGAACCGCAGCAGCGGGCCGATTTGCAGAAACTCGCGCAGCGGCAATTGGATCTGGCGCGCCGCCTCGACAGGCTTGAGCAGCAGATGGACGAATCTGCGACGGCTGCACGGCAAGAGGATCCGCTCGCGGCCGATAGCATGGCAGACGCGATCGAGCAGGCGCGCCGCCAGGGCGTTGCCGAAACGATGCGGCAGGCGGGGCGCGGCGTCGAGCAGAATCGCATTTCGCAAGCCACTCAGGGACAGCGTCAAGCGGCCAATGAGCTGCGCGAAATGTTGGACATTCTTTCCAGCCGCCGCGAAAACGAGCTGGGTCGATTGGTAAAGAAGCTACGCGAGGCCGAGCAGGATCTTGCCCGTCTGGCAAACGAGCAACAGGGCTTGCAGAAAAAACTGAAAGCGGCCGAGCAACTGCCCGAAGAGGAGCGGCGCCGCGAGTTGGAGCGACTGACGCGCGAGCAGCGTCAGTTACAAGACGAAGCCAATCGCTTTGCCCGCAAGCTGGAACGGCTGCAGGCCGAGAAGGCAGGCGCGAATGTCGCCGCGGCAGGAGGCAAGATGGGGCAGGCCTCGGACAGTGGCGAGGCGGGCGAAGCCGGATCAGCGGCCGATGAGGCGCAGGCCGCGGAACAAGACCTGGAGGACGCGCAGCGCGAGCTGGCCGCCAGGCGTCGCGAGGCCGAGACCGATTTGGCGCAAGAGCAGTTGGCACGCATGGAGGATGCCGTCGCCAGTCTGCACGAGCGGCAGCAAAAGCTCGTCGGCGAAACGATCCACTATCAGCTTCGCGAGAAAGAACGTGGGAATCTAACGCGGGCCGAGGCGGCGAGCGTTCGGGAAATGGCCCGCAACCAGGGCGCTTTGCGCGATGAAATGCAAGAGCTGAGTAAAACGTTGGCTGGCGCCGAAGTTTTTCAGTTCGTCCTCGAGATCGCCGGCGGAGACATGACTCGTGCCGCCGAACGACTCGATCAGCGCGATCTGGGGGACCAAACGCTGATGTACGAGAATAGCGCGCTCGATCGCATCGCACAGCTCAAGAGTGCCCTCGACGAAGATGCCGCACCGAAAAGCGAGAAGCCGGACGACGAACAAGGAGATGGCGAAGGGGGAGGGCAAGAGGGCTCGAACGGCAAAACCGGATCGGTCGCCGAGCTGAAGTTACTGAAAGCCATCCAAGAACAAATCAACAGCCGGACCACCGCCCTGGCCGAAGCAAAAAGTCAACCCTCGCCAGATAAGGCGCAGCAGGAATCCGAATTCGAATTGCTCAGCCGCGAACAGGGGCGGCTGGCTGACCTGGTTACAAACATGATGCAGACGACCGACCAGCGGCCGGAAGATCATCCGGAACGGTTGCCCGATCTGCGCCGCGATACTCCCACGCTGCCAAATGACGGTGCCCCCAACGAGGAGTCGCCATGAGTATCATATCGCGGGCAGTTATTTGGCTGGCGATGCCACTGACATGCGCAGGCAATGTTTACGGTGACGAGCCAAAAACGCCGAATAAACCGTCGTCGCGACGCGATATGTCAGCGCTCGACGCGGAGTTGCTCAAGGACCTGGGACCGGATGCCGAGATCGACGGGCTGGATACTGGTCCGACGAAAAAGCAAGCCGCCGACCCTGCGATTAAGGACGGCAGTGCCAAAAAAGAGATCGATCCGCTCGAACAAGAGTTGCTCAAAGGGTTGGAAGATTCTGACCAGTCCGCCGATGCCGCGGGGCGGGATCCACTCGCGCGCCTTAGACAGCAGATGCGCGACGTCGAGGGCAAGATCGCCCAGCGCCGCGCCGATCGAGACACGCTCGACCGGCAAACACAAATCGTCAAGTCCATCGACGACCTGATTCGACAAGCGCAGAACCAGCGTCAAAGCGGTGGGCAATCTTCGCAATCGGGCTCGACCGGCAAGGGCGCGCAACAAACCACGAAACGCCGCGAGTCTTTGCAGCCACATCGACGCACCGGGGAATCAAGCGACATGTCTGACGCACCGGCACGGCAGAGCACGAAGAAGACACGCGAACAGCAAGCGGAAAAGCCCGATATGGCCAACATGCGCGACCTGCTGAAGGGGGTTTGGGGACAGCTTCCCGAGCGCCAGCGCGAGCAAATGATACAATCGTACGAAGAGCAGTTCTTGCCGAAATACGAACAAATGATCGCCGATTATTTTCGCTCGTTGGCCGAGGGTACACCTGGTAAGCCGTAATCCGGCCGACGCTCTGCGGCGTCGTCATGCCGCGGCTGCGAAGGAGATCAATCGCATGAGAACGTTGCGCCGCTCGAGCTTGGTACTCTTCCTTGGCGTTTTCACTCTCGTTGCGCAGATGCCGGCTGCTGCGTCCGCCGCCGAGCGCGAGGACGAGGCCGATCGTAGCGGCGTGGAAATGATGACCCCGGCGACGATTCGCGGCATCGACCGCGGCCTGGCTTTTCTCGCCAAACGGCAGCAGGAAAATGGTGCGCTGGGCTCGGGAGGATGGAGCCATAACGTGGCGGTATGTTCGCTGTCGGGCATCGCTTTCGTGGCCTCGGGCAGTACGCCCGACGAAGGTCCGCACGGCAAAGAGGTCACCCGGGCTGTCGACTTCGTCCTGGCAAACACGGGCGACGAAGGATTCATCCACGTCGCCGACGACACTGGCCACGGACCGATGTACGGTCACGGGTTCGCCACGCTATTTCTGGCGGAGACATATGGCATGACGCCGCGCCGCGATATGCGCGAGAAGCTGACCAAGGCCGTCAACTTGATCGTCGATACGCAAAACTCGGAAGGTGGCTGGCGTTATCAGCCGCAACGCCGCGATGCCGACATTTCGGTGACGATTTGCCAGGTGATGGCGTTGCGATCCGCGCGGAATGCCGGATTGTACGTGCCGGCTGCGACGATCGAGCGCTGCATCGAGTACGTCAAGCGCAGTCAGAACGCCGACGGCGGATTCATGTACATGCAGCAAGGGGGACCAAGCGCGTTCCCTCGTTCGGCGGCTGGCGTGGTTGCCCTGTATAGCGCCGGTATTTACGACAGCCCGGCGGTCGAAAACGGTTTGACGTATTTGATGGAGAGCTTGCCGCGCGGCAATACTTTGGCCCGCGATAGCCATTACTTTTACGGGCATTACTACGCGGTGCAGGCGATGTGGCATTCGGGCGGCGAGCGCTGGCGGCAATGGTACCCGGCGATTCGCGACGAGCTGCTCGCCCGGCAGCGCGACGATGGATCATGGATGGACTCGATCTGCCCCGAGTATGGAACGGCAATGGCCTGCATCGTGTTGCAGATGCCGACGAATTATCTCCCCATTTTTCAGCGCTAGCTAGATGGCACTTCTCATTCGCCCTTTGTACACGCGATTGCCATTGTTGCTGTGCATCGGCGGGATGATTCTGTCCGCGCATCTCGTCCGGTCCTCGACGGAAGATGCGACACAGAGCGACTCAAGCGTAGCATCGCCCAAACCTTCGACGGCATTCGCGATTCCCGCAATTGGGGCTCGCTTCGAGGGACGACCGCTCGAAATTACTTCGGCCGGCGAGGCCACGTTTCAGACTAGCGACGGAAAGCGGCGCGTGCCGCTGGCGGATCTGGTGCGCTGGGGCGACCTGGTCGACCCGCAACGTGGCATTCAGGTATTGCTCAGCGGCGGCGGGTTGATCGTGGCCGAAACCGTTCGCTTGGAAAACGAGCAACTACATCTCGATTCGGACCTGCTGGGTGAGCGCGCAGTGCCGCTCGAGTTTCTGGCGGGTATCATTTTCCAGACGCCGCGGGATTTGCAGGAACGAGACCGGTTGGCGAATCGAACGCTCGATCCGGCGGCACGGAGCGATCGGCTGCTGCTGGAGAACGGTGACGAGCTGTCGGGCACGATTACCTCGGTGACGGGGACTTCCGTCATTATCGATGCGCAGGGACAAAAGGTGGCCGTTGAACTGCGGCGCATTGCCGCCGCGGCCTTCGATCCCACACTAACGGCTGATGAAAAGCCATCGCCGACTCGCACGCTGGTGGGTTTGCGCGATGGCAGCCGCTTGACGGTCAACGGCGTGGTGCTCAATAAAGACCTGTTGCAGGTCACTATGCCTGGCAAGAAAGTGTGGGAACTGCCGGCTGATTCGCTTGTTTGGTTTCAGCCACTATCGGGCAATGTTGTCTATCTTTCGGACCTGACGGCCGAGGGCTACCGGCATTTGCCGTTCTTGAGCCAGTCGTGGCCTTATAAGAACGATGCGAACGTAGTCGGTACGCAACTTCGCGCTGGTGGCCATCCTGCGGCCAAGGGAATCGGCATGCACAGTGCCGGGCGTTTGACGTATCGCTTGGACAAACGCTTTCGCAAGTTCGAGGCCGATGTGGCTCTGGACGATCAGGTCGGCGACGGGGGGGCTGTCGTATTCGGCGTCTATGTCGACGACAAGCTGGCATGGAAGAGCGATGTGATCCGCGGCGGCATGCGCCCGCAGCCGGTTTCGGTCGACGTTAGCGGCGCCAAACGATTGAGCCTAATCGTCGAGTTTGGCGAGCGCGGTGACGAGCTGGACCGGGCCAACTGGCTCGACGCGCGGCTCACACCGTAACTGAAGGCGCGCGACGCGTAGCGCTTAACAGGCAGATCGACTCTGGCCGGCGTCTGATCGTGGCGCCACTTACGCGCCGTATTTTCCCAACCGTCCGGCATTAGCCAGCGCTAACGGCATCAGATATTTTGCCTCGAATTGTCCAAGCCCGCCGCGCAGACATTCACGCTCGCAGAAGCCATCAGCCGAGTCGCTGCGGCAAACATCCGACAACAGCAGCGTCGGCACGGGGTGCCAACTGTGCGTGCGCAAACGGCTGGGCGTGCTGTGGTCGCCGGTCACGATCAGCACCGTAGGCTGCATCGTCATGATGCGTGGTATGGCGGCGTCCAACTCTTCGATGCGCTGCACCTTCGCCTGGAAATTTCCGTCCTCACCGGTGCTGTCCGTGTACTTGTAGTGTAGGAAGAAGAAATCGTAGTTGGTCCACTCTTCGATCAAGAAAGTGAGCTGATCGTCGAGCGTTTGCGCCGGACCAATAAGATTCATTCCCACCAGCCGCGCCAGTCCCTTGTACATGGGATAAACGGCGATGGCCGCGGCGCGCAGGCCGTATACTTCCTCGAACGACGGCAGCGCCGGACGTGCGGAGAAGCCGCGCAGTGTCAGGCCGTTCGCCTTCGGCTGGTCGGCCAAGAGTTTTTGCGCTTGCTTGACGAACTCGGCCGCGATTTCGGCGGTCTTGGCGCTGGCGGCGTTGATTGCCTTAGGGGCCAGCGGCGCGACGCCCGTGGTCTGCGGATCGGTGTCTAGGACATCTCCGCCCAAGCCGGGCGCGCGGAACACGACGACAAAGCGGTGTTCCTTGACCGGCTCGACGAAAACCTCGACGCCGGGGATTTTGACCTGCCGGAGTTTCACGGCCAGTGGTGCGCTTTCCTGGCTTTCGATGCGTCCCGCGCGGCGGTCGCTGATTAACCCTTGAGCGTCGAGCGTGCAAAAGTTTCCGCGCGCCGCGACGTCATTCGGCCCCAACTCGAAGCCGATGCCGGTCGCTTCCAAGGCGCCGCGGCCGATGACGTATTGCAACGGGTCATAGCCGAACAGCGCCAAGTGGCCCGGACCGCTGCCCGGCGTGATGCCGGGCTTGACAGGAACGCTGAGTCCGACGATGCCGCGTCGGGCCAGCATATCCAAGCGGGGCGTTTGCGCCGCTTCGAGCTCAGTGAGTCCCCCGGATTCGAAGGGCAGTCCGCCCAACCCGTCGGCGACGACCATCACGATCTTGGAATTGTTCTTAACGTGCAGGCTGCGTGTCAGTTCGTGCATATCCATGATCGGCTCCCTGGCGAAAAATGTTCGATTGTCACGTTGCGCGACCAGAGGGGCCGAACGTCTCCTCGGCATTCGTCGCCCGCGACGCGCCTCTTTCCTATCAGAATGACGGCGCTTGGCAAGCCGGTGCGAACGATTGTTTCCGTGGTATTAGGGTATCACGCTGGTCAACCATGGACCATCTTATCGAACGCGCTGCCGCGGTCGGAATCCTGGCTCGCCGCGCTAGGGTCCGTTATGATTACTGCGCTTTGGCCTGGCGAAACCAAAAATCTTGCGTTTTCCCTTATCGTCTCGCCCGGTCTCATCAAAAGGAATATGCGCGGTGGATATCGAGTTGACGTGGCTAGGGCATGGTGCGTGGTCAGTCCTGGCTCCCTCGCCGGAGCATGGTCCGCAGACGATCCTGATCGATCCATTTCTGGACGACTCGCCAACGGCCGCGATGAAGTCCGATGACGTGAAGGCGGACTTCATCCTGATATCGCATGGTCATTTCGATCATGTGAGCGACGCGGCGAAAATTGCGCGGCGAACCGGGGCGCTCGTGATCTCGAATTTTGAAATCTGCCAATGGCTCGAAAAGCAGGGAATCGCGCGGACTCATCCGCATAACCTGGGCGGAGGCTCATCGCAGAAATTCGGCCGCGTGCAATTGACCATTGCGCATCACAGCTCGATGCTGCCGGACGGTTCCTACGGCGGAAATCCATCCGGCTTTCTATTGTCGATCGCGGAACAGAAGCTGTACTTCGCCTGCGACACGGCATTGTTCTACGACATGAAATTGATCGGCGAGGGGGGCCTGGATCTGGCGGTGTTGCCGATCGGTGATCAGTTCACCATGGGCCCGGCGGATTCGATCCGCGCCAC